>JBARWW010000079.1:0-10768 GCA_049647005.1 Acidaminobacteraceae bacterium
TTCTTAAACTATCTCTTAGAGAACTGAGGAGCTCTTCTAGCGCCTTTAAGACCATATTTCTTTCTTTCTTTCATTCTTGGGTCTCTAGTTAAGAAACCAGCAGCTTTTAATGTTGGTCTGAATGCATCAGAATCAACTTTTAATAAAGCTCTTGAGATACCATGTCTGATAGCTCCTGCTTGACCAGTAAATCCACCACCGTGAACAGTAACGAAAACGTCATACTTACCTTCGTTATCAGTTATAGCAAGTGGTCTTTGTAATTCAGCTCTTAATATTTCATAGTTGAAATATTCATCTAATGCTCTTTTATTTATAGAGAAGTTTCCTGTACCAGGAATTAATCTTACTCTAGCTATAGATTTCTTTCTTCTACCAGTTCCTTGAAATTGATCAGCCATTTATTTCCCTCCTCTTATTTATATTTCTAAAGTTTTTGGATTTTGAGCAGCGTGTGGATGCTCAGTTCCAGCATATACTTTACATTTAGTTGCCATTTTACTACCTAATGAGTTCTTTGGAAGCATACCTTTAACAGCTTGGAACATTACAGTTTCAGGCTTAGTTTGCATCATTTGTCTCATAGTTCTTTCTCTTAAGTGTCCAAGATAGCCTGTGTGCCATCTGTACATTTTCTGATCTAATTTCTTACCAGTTATTTTTACCTTTTCAGCGTTAATGATTACTACAAAATCGCCTGTATCTACGTGCGGTGTAAATGTTGGCTTGTGCTTACCTCTTAGAACCTTAGCTACTTCTGAAGCTAATCTACCTAAGGTTTTGCCCTCAGCATCAACAATAAACCAATCCTTTTCCACTTCCTGTGGCTTAGCAACGAATGACTTCATTGTTACCCTCCTATTCAAATTGTGATTTCCGATTATCTATAGCAAAAACTCGGGGCTAATGAGTTCTTTAAGCTAACAAACCATATCTATACTAATACAAATACTCAAAATAGTCAAGAATAATTATCAAAATAACCCGATGTATTTCTCAAAATTCATTCTTAACCATACTAGAGTATTATATAATTTTTGAAGCATTTAATAAAGAACTTTTTTTAAAAAAAGTCCATTTGATGGTGCAGTATGACGTGCTTTTTGACGATTTTTAGCTAAAATGATATCATTTACAGCATCAAAATCGACCTTTCCTTCACCCGCCTGAACCAGTAAACTAGCCATTATACGGACCATGTTGTATAGAAATCCACTACCATAAAAATCTATTTCAATTATATCATTTTTTTTCCGAAAATTTATTGAAAAAACTTCACGAATTGTATCTTTTACCTCTGATCCTGATGCCATAAAACTTTTAAAGTCTTTTTTGCCAATCATTGCCATTGAAGCTTTTTCCATTTTTTCAACATCCAACTTATTAACATAGTGATAATTAAATCTACTTATAAAGGGATCAAAGCTACCATTATTAATTTTATAGGTATATATTTTTCCGTTTGCACTATATCTAGCGTGAAAATCCATATCGACTTCTTCCATAGATACTATATTTATTGCATCTGGTAATCGTCTATTTACAGCAAAGAGCATATTTTCACATGGAATTGAACATTCCACTTTAAAACTAAAGGTTTGACCATAGGAGTGTACTCCAGCGTCAGTTCTACCTGATCCATATGTTTTTATTTTTTCACCAGTAACATTTTTTAGAGCTTTTATGATTTCACCTTCAATTGTCTTACCAAAAGGCTGCTCTTGCCAGCCCCTATAGTCAGTTCCATCATACTCTACTATGGCTTTAATATTTCTAGTCATTAAATTATTCTCCCTAGAACTATCATAATAACTATGTATAGGGTAAGCACTGTAATTCCTATATAATCTACTGATGTATATTTCAAAACTTTCATTCTAGTTCTATTTTCTCCACCTCTATAACATCTAGCTTCCATAGCCATAGCAAGTTCGTCAGCTCGTCTAAATGCTCCTATAAATAAAGGAACTAGTAGTGGAATCAAACTTTTGGCTCTCTTTACTAGATTTCCACTTTCAAAATCTGCTCCTCTTGCCATCTGAGCCTTCATGATCTTGTCTGTTTCTTCTAATAAAGTTGGTATGAATCTTAGAGCTATAGTCATCATCATAGCTAATTCATGTGCTGGAACTCCAATACGTTTAAATGGATTAAGTAATCGCTCTATACCATCTGTAAGCTCAATTGGTGATGTTGTTAAGGTAAGTAGAGACGTTCCTACTATAAGCAGTACAAGTCTCGACGCCATAAATACCGCCTGAATAAGTCCCTCGTATGTTATGGTAAATGGACCGACTTTAAATATCGGACTACCTGGAGTTAAAAACATGTTTATAAGAAATGCAAATATTATTATAAACATGATTGGCTTAAGTCCACGAAGTATATAACTAGCAGGTACTTTTGATATTATTATTATCATCCCTATAAATGCAATCACAAGTGGATATAACATTAGAGACTTTACCGTAAATAATGAAAATATAAAAGCAAATGCTCCTATAATTTTAAAACGAGGATCCATTCTATGAATAGCTGAATCTACTGGATAAAATTGTCCTATTGTGATATCTCTAAGCATCTTTTCTACTCCTTAATAAGTTTAACAACTCTTTTTTAGCCATTTCTACTGTATATATATTGGGATTTAATTTAAACCCTACATCATTTAGTTTATTTATAAGCTTTGTAACTTGTGGTATATCAAGGCCTATGCTTTCTAAGTACTCAGCATTCTCAAACACTTCACTTGGAGCACCTGTAAGTGCAAGTTTACCTTTGTCCATAACATAAATTTTACTAACAAGTTTTGCAACATCTTCCATAGAATGCGAAACTAGTATCACTGTTAACTTATCTTTTTCATGCAATCTTTTAATTTGTGCTAAAATCTCATCTCTACCCTTAGGATCAAGACCGGCTGTTGGCTCATCTAATATAAGAACCTCTGGTTTCATAGCAAGTACTCCTGCTATTGCTACCCTTCTCTTTTGACCACCACTAAGCTCAAATGGAGATTTATCCTTTAACGCTTCATAATCAAGTCCTACAAGTTCCATTGATGATTTAACTCTCGAATTAATCTCAGATTCATCAAGTCCAAGATTTGTTGGTCCATATGCAATATCTTTTGCTATTGTTTCTTCAAATAGCTGATACTCTGGATACTGAAATACTAAACCAACTTTTTTTCTTATTTCGTTAAGTTTGACTCCTTTACCTGTAATAGTAAAGCCGTTTATTTCGATTGAGCCACTTGATGGTTTCAATAATCCATTAAGATGCTGTATTAGAGTCGATTTTCCTGATCCAGTATGACCAATAAGTCCTACAAAATCACCTTTTTCTATTTCTAAATCAATTTTATCTAGAGCTATCGTCTCAAAAGGGCTTCCTTTATCATATATATGGCATAAGTTTTTTATAATAATCGACATAATTCATCCACCATTTCTTCGACTGTTATAATATCATCTGATATTTCAACGCCTTCTTTTCTAAGTTCATGTGATAAAAGTGTCACCTGCGGAACATCAAGCCCCATATCTTTTAGTCTTTCTACTTTTGAAAATACATTTTTGGGGGTACCTTCAAGTAGTATTTTTCCATGTTCCATAACTATTACTCTATCTGCATTCACAGCTTCATCCATATAGTGTGTTATATGAACTATAGTTATATTATCTTCTCGGTTTAACTTTTCTATAGTAGACATTACTTCTTTACGTCCTGATGGGTCAAGCATGGCTGTTGGCTCATCTAGTATGATACATTCTGGTTTCATAGCTAGTATACCTGCTATAGCTATACGTTGTTTTTGACCACCAGAAAGAAGATGTGGCGGCTTTCTGCTATGCTCACTCATATCTACTGTTTTAAGAGCGTAATCTACTCTCTCACGTATAAGTTTTGGTTCAATTCCAAGATTTTCTGGCCCAAATGCAACATCTTCTTCAACAATAGTTGCAACTATTTGATTATCTGGGTTTTGAAATACCATGCCTGCTGCACGTCGTATTTCCCATATAAGCTCTTCATCGCTAGTATTCATTTCATTTATAAGTACATATCCTTCAGATGGCAGTAGGATACCATTAAATAGTTTTGCTAGTGTTGACTTGCCTGATCCATTATGGCCTATTATAACTACAAATTCACCCTTGTTTATCTGTAATTTTACTCCATCGAGTGCATTTTTTTCATCTGTTGCCTGCGCATATTTATATTTCAAATTCTCTGTTTTAATCATTTGATTACCTCAATTATATTTTAAGACTTATTATATGATTTTTATCAACACTTCATTATACAATAGTGTAATGGCTAATACAATTACCTTGGCTTTATTCGAATTTAATCGATTTCTAATTCCTAGTATAAAATGTTTTTTAACACAATATAATAGTTATGAATTATTTGTTTTTATTATACTTTAGTTAAATGTATTTTATTTATGCTTTTTTATTATATCAAGTAGATACTAGTGAAAGTAAATCAATAATTCTTGATATAACAAAAAAGTACAAAAGGGACCAGTGTTTACACACAGTCCCCATAAATACTTATAACAATTCTAGCAATGCCATTGGTGCAGCGTCGCCTTTACGGGGTCCAAGCTTATAAATTCTTGTATAACCTCCGTTACGATCTATATACTTAGGTGCAATATCATTAAAAAGATTAGTTACAACAGTCTCTTCAGTAACATATGCTAATACTTGACGTCTTGCATGAAGATCGCCTCTTTTAGCTAATGTTATCATCTTTTCTGCTGCATTTCTAGTTTCTTTAGCTCTAGTTTCAGTAGTTTCAATCTTACCGTTTTTTAATAAGCTAGTAACCAGGTTTCTAATCATTAATTTTCTATGATCTGTAGCACGACCTAATTTACGATGTCCAGCCATGTACGTACCTCCTTTGCCTATTCTTCTTCAGACCTAAGGCCTAAACCCAATTCGTTAAGCTTATGCTTAACTTCTTCCATCGACTTTTTACCTAGATTACGAACTTTCATCATGTCATCTTCTGACTTTTCAGCAAGTTCCTCTACAGTATTAATACCAGCGCGTTTTAAACAGTTGTAAGAACGAACCGAAAGATCTAATTCTTCGATAGTCATCTCAAGAACTTTTTCTTTCTTATCTTCTTCTTTCTCAACCATAATCTCAACTCCACCAATTGAATCCGTCATATTGATGAATAAATTAAGATGCTCTGACATTATTTTACCACTTAATGAAGCAGCTTCGTCCGGCTTGATAGTTCCATCAGTCCATATTTCTAGAACTAATCTATCATAGTCTCCAACTTGCCCTACTCTTGTTTTTTCAACAGAGTAATTTACTTTTCTCACTGGTGTGTAAATTGAGTCTACCGGAATTATTCCGATTGGAAGCCCTGCTTCTTTATTATTTTCAGCAGGTACATAACCTCTACCCTTAGATAATGCAATCTCCATATTTAGAGCTGAATTTTCTTCAAGTGTTGCTATGTGAAGATCAGTATCTAAGATCTCCACATCTGCATCTGCTATAATATCTCCTGCAGTAATTACTCCAGCTTCTGTTGCTTCAATTCTTAGTATCTTTGTATCGTCATCAGAATGAATCTTAGCACTTAAGTTCTTTAAGTTTAGTATAATATCGATTACATCTTCTTTTACACCGTTAACAGTAGAAAATTCATGTAATACGTTATCAACCTTAACCCACTTTACAGCAGTACCTGGTAAAGAAGATAACATAATTCTTCTAAGGCTATTTCCTAATGTAATACCGTATCCTCTCTCTAAAGGTTCAACGATAAATTTTCCATAGGTATTAGTTTCATTAATTTCAACACATTCTATACTTGGCTTTTCTATTTCAATCATTAAAGACCCTCCTCTATTATAAATTTACATTATGAGGGTAAAGACAACTCGTCATACTATCTTGAGTAAAGTTCGATGATTAAATGCTCTTCGATTGGTAAATCGATATCTTCTCTAGTTGGTAAAGCAATAACTTTACCATTTAATTTTTCATAATCAGACTCAACCCACTTTGGAGTAGTTTGCGCCTTCTCAGCTAAATCTTTAAACTTAGAGCTTGATTTACTTTTCTCTTTAACTTCAATAACATCGCCTACTTTAAGGCTCATTGATGGTATGTTAGCTTTTTTACCATTAATAGTGAAATGGTTATGACCAACTAATTGTCTAGCTTCTTTTCTTGAGCTAGCTAATCCCATTCTATATACAACACTGTCGAATCTTAATTCTAACAGTCTAAGCATATTTTCACCAGTGATTCCTGGAAGATTCGTTGCTTTTTCATAGCTTTCTCTGAATTGCTTTTCAATTAAGCCATAGTATCTCTTAACTTTTTGCTTCTCTCTAAGTTGAGTACCGTAACCTGATAACTTACTTCTTCTAGCACCATGTTGTCCCGGAACACTTTGTCTTCTTGAAACAGCACATTTGTCAGAATAACATCTATCGCCTTTTAGATAAAGCTTTTGTCCTTCTCTTCGACAAAGTCTGCATGAAGGTCCTGTATATCTTGCCATCGTGTAAATACACCTCCTATATAACTAAACTCTTCTTCTTTTTGGTGGTCTACAGCCATTGTGTGGAATTGGAGTAACGTCTGTAATTGAGCTGATTTCTAAACCAGCCGCTTGTAAAGATCTGATTGCAGCTTCTCTTCCTGAACCAGGTCCTTTTACAAATACTGTAACTAACTTTAGGCCATGCTCCATTGCGTTCTTTGCAGCTTCTTCAGCAGCAAGTTGAGCAGCAAATGGAGTAGATTTCTTAGAACCCTTAAAACCAAGGCTTCCAGAACTTGACCAAGATATAACGTTACCAGCATTGTCTGTTAATGTAATAATTGTATTGTTAAACGTCGATTGGATATGAGCTTGTCCACGTTCGATATTTTTACGTTCACGTTTTTTCTTACGCACTTTACGTTGCTTTTTAGCAGCTACCATCGGTCACCCTCCTTACTTCTTCTTTCGAGATACAGTTTTCTTAGGACCTTTACGAGTTCTCGCATTAGTCTTAGTTTTTTGACCTCTACATGGAAGTCCTTTTCTATGTCTAATACCTCTGAAGCATCCAATTTCTTGAAGTCTCTTAATGTTTAAAGAAATTTCTCTCTTTAAATCACCTTCAACTGTATAATCACTTTCAATAATTGATCTAAGTTTACTTACTTCTTCTTCAGTAAGATCTTTGATTCTAGTTTCTTCGCTAATACCAGCTTTAGCTAATAATGCGATAGATACTTGTTTACCAATACCATAGATGTAAGTAAGCCCGATTACTGCTCTCTTTTCTCTAGGTAAGTCAACACCAGCGATTCTTGCCATTTCGCTACACCTCCTAATGAGTCTTTCTATTACTTATATATAGTAATGGGTATGATGACGAAGTTACATCACCAGCCGCACCCAGTTTACAAACAACTAACCCTGCTTTTGTTTATGTTTAGGGTTCTCGCAAATAACCATTACTCTACCTTTTCTCTTTATAACTTTACATTTTTCACACATCGGTTTAACTGATGGTCTAACTTTCATTGCTATCCCTCCTATCACTTACCACGCCATGTAATTCTTCCTCGAGTTAAGTCGTATGGAGACAGTTCAAGGGTCACCTTATCACCTGGCAATATTCTAATAAAATTCATTCTTAATTTACCGGATACATGTGCTAGAACTTCGTGATCATTTTCCAATTTGACTCTAAAATTTGCGTTCGGTAGGGCTTCTACTACTGTACCTTGTACTTCTATATTATCGCTTTTAGCCATGTAAAAATCCCTCCTAATTATATAGGTTACATGAGTCCTAACTTTTCGATTTCTCGTCGTATCATCAAGTTAGTAACCTTCTTGCCATCAAGTAATTTAGTTTTGATATCATCGCTTGCTAAATCAACCGAAGCAATGTGCTTAATCTTCTTTCTCTTTGGCGATTCTACTTTACGTAGATCTCCATCTACTAACAACAAATAATTTTCATCTATCTTATCAATAATTATGAAAATTCTATCTTTATCTCTTCCAGCTTTAGAACGTATAAATTGTCCAACTTGAAAGTCTTTAGTAGTAACCATTCAAGCCACCCCTTTATCTAAGACCTGTTAAGATCATCGGTTCATCATCTGTGATTGCTATGGTGTGCTCATAATGAGCTGATAATGACCCATCCATAGTTTCAACAGTCCAATCATCACCTAATACCCTAACATCATATCCACCTGTATTGACCATTGGCTCTATCGCAAGTACCATACCTTTAGCAAGTCTCGGACCTTTTCCTGGCTTTCCGTAGTTTGGGATTTGCGGTTCTTCATGCATACTGCTTCCAATACCATGACCTACAAAATCTCTTACTACGCTAAAACCATTTGCCTCAACATAAGTTTGTACTGCGTGAGATATATCCGAAAGTCTATATCCAACTTTGCAAAATTTTAATCCCTCATAGAAACTCTGTCGCGTTACTTCTATTAGCTTTTTTGCTTCATCTGAAATTGTACCAACAGCGTATGTCTTAGCACCGTCTCCATAGTATCCATTTATAATCGATCCTATGTCTACACTGATAATATCACCATCTTTAAGTATTCTACTCTCAGATGGGATGCCGTGAACAACTTCATCGTTGATAGAAGCGCAAATGCTTCCAGGAAAACCTCCGTAACCTTTAAAAGCAGGTATTGCACCATGCTCTCTAATAAGATTTTCTACGATTTGGTCTAACTTTAAAGTTGATATACCAGGTTTAATGCTCTTAGCTATGATCTCATGAGCTAGTGCAACAATTCTGCCTGCTTCCCTCATTTGTTCAATTTCAAGTTGTGACTTCAAAATTATCATAACTACTCTCCTAAAGCTGTTTTTATATCATCGAAAACTTTTGAAATTTCTTGTTGTCCATCTACATTAAGAATCACATCTTTATCAGTGTAATACTTAATTAATGGAGAAGTTTCTGATTCATATACTTTGATTCTATTTGTTACAGTCTCTTCATTATCATCATTACGCTGATAAAGTTCGCCCGAACATACGTCACAAACGCCTTCAACCTTTGTAGGGTTAAATTTGATATGATACGTAGCACCACAGTTTTTACAAATTCTTCTACCAACAGCTCTTTCTACCAAAATGTTCGAGTCAACTTTTATGTTAATCACTTTGTTTAGCGCACATTTCATTTTTAAAAGTACTGAGTCAAGTGATTCTGCCTGAGCTATAGTTCTTGGGAATCCATCTAAAAGAAATCCTTCTTTAGCGTCTTCCCAAGTTAATCTATCTTCAACCAAAGCAACTACTAAACTATCTGGAACAAGTTCACCTTTATCCATATAAGCCGTAGCTTTCTTCCCTAACTCTGTGCCTTCTTTAATATTTTTTCTAAAAATGTCACCGGTCGATATATGAGGAATGCTATACTGCTTAGATATACTAGCAGCCTGCGTTCCTTTACCAGCTCCTGGTGGTCCTAATAATATTAGTCTCATCTTAGATCAACTCCCGGCACACAATTTATTTTAAGAAACCTTGATAATGTCTCATTACCATTTGAGCTTCAATTTGTTTTGTTGTTTCAAGTGCAACACCCACTGCTATAAGTAATGGTGTTCCACCAAAGCTAATCTGTAGCTCACTAAACGCAAGTAATACAGTAGGTAAAACTGCAATAGCAGCTAAAAACAGCGCACCAGCAACAGTAATTCTATTTAATGTTTTCTGTAAATAATCTGAAGTTGGTTTACCTGGTCTAATACCTGGTATAAAACCACCATTTTGCTTCATATTCGCTGCTACTTCAATTGGATTGAAAGTAACTGCCGTATAGAAGTAAGTAAAGAATATAATAAAGATTACATATAGTAAATTATAAAATACTGATTGTGGTCCCATGTTAGCTTGTAACCAAGTGTACACAGATCCAGTTGGCCAAAATTGTGCGATAGTAAGCGGAAACATAAGAATCGACACTGCGAATATTACTGGAATTACACCAGCTTGATTAACCTTTAAAGGTATATGCGTACTATGTCCACCGTACATTTTTCTTCCTACCACTCTTTTAGCATACTGCACCGGTACTTTTCTAGTACCTTGCTGGATATAAATAACTGAAACAATAACTGCAACAATTATTACTCCAAACAGTAATATATTTAAAATGCCTACCTCGCCATTTTGGAATTTTCCAAAAGTGCTTAGTACGCCTGTTGGAAATCTTCCGATTATTCCAGCGAAGATAAACAATGAAATACCATTTCCGATTCCGTTTTCAGTAATCTTTTCACCAAGATACATCAAGAATGCAGTTCCTGCAGTTAATGTAATGATTGAAACAAACACTGAAAATGAGTCGTAATTGATAAATGCATTTCTAAACAAGCCTACACTTATTCCAAAAGCCTGGATTAATGCTAAAATAACTGTTCCGTATCTAGTGTATTGAGTAAGCTTTTTTCTTCCTTCTGGACCTTCTTTAGAAATAGCTTCTAAAGTAGGGAATGCTATAGTTAATAAATTTACGATGATAGATGCTGTGATATATGGTGATATACCTAAAGCAAATATTGTAAAGTTCTTAAAGGCACCACCTGACATTAGGTTAAAGAAACCTAATAGGCCATCATCTCCTGCAAATAACGTCGCAAGTTTAGATTTATCTATGCCTGGAACTGGAATAGCAGTACCAAGTCTAAAGATAGCAATCATAATCAAAGTATAAAGCATTTTCTTTCTTAAAT
>JBARWW010000080.1:0-12096 GCA_049647005.1 Acidaminobacteraceae bacterium
CCATTAAGTCTATTTATGTTTTCCATAACTATAATCGAGTTGTCAACGAGTAGTCCTAGGGCAACAATTAGCCCAAGTATTGCAAAGGTATTAAATGTTATACCAAATACATTTAGTACTCCAACTGTTCCAAGTAATGAAAGAGGGATTGTTATAGATACTATAAGCGCCTCTCTAAAACCTATAAATAGAAATAATACAAGTATTACTACTATAAGTCCAGAAATCGCACTTTCTTGTATATTTGATAAATCTTTAGTTACACTATCAGCAAGCTTATTAGAGTAATTTATTTTAATGTCGCCTCTATATAAAGTACCCTTTCCACTTTCAATTTTTTCTATAACTTTATTTGTAGTTCCAAGTACATCGCTGTTAGTTTCACGAAGAACTTCTAAAAATACTGATGTGAACTTTTCATTCGAACCATCATTTACAAATGTATTGTTATATGTTGTTATTGTTTCATTTGAGTCATATACAGTTGCAAGGTCTTTTATATATACCATCGATCCTGCATTTGTACTAATTAGAACGTTTTCAATTTGAGATACATTATCAAATTTTTCATCTACTCTTAGAGAATACCTAATACCATTAAGGTTTAACTCTCCAATTGGTAGACCTATATTAAGACTATTAATTGAATTTTGAATATCTATCATAGAAACTTTATATTCAAGCATCTTAATTTGATCTATTATTATATGTATTTCTCTTTTAAGTCCTCCATATAAATTTACGGTGTCAACACCATTAATTTTTCCGATTTCACTTTGTATATCTTCTGATATAGTAGTTAACTCCTCTAGCGAATAATCGCCAGATATACTCATGTTTAAGAGTGGTATCTTTGAAGTTTTAAATATATTTGTATTATAATCCTCTACTCCACTCGGGAATGAAATCTCTCTAAGTAAATTATCTACTTCCAGTTTCTTTCTGTCGATATCTACCGATTCAGTAAAGGTAACTGTTACAATTGAAAAACCAAAACTACTTTGTGAAACGATACTATCTATATCATCTATACCATCTAATTTTGATTCTATCTTATCTGTAACTAGCGCCTCTACATCTTCAGGAGTCGCTCCAATATATGGTGTTTGAACAATTATTGCTGGAAAAACAATCTCTGGAAGAGACTCTTTTGGAAGCGTATAAACACCAAATATACCAATTGAAATTATTAGAAGTATTATCAATATTGCTAGTTGAAACTGATTAATGAAACTATCAGCAATTCTTCCGATTATGTTGTGTTGTGTTTTCTTTTCTTCATTCATTTTTCCATCTCCTCCGCTTTATATTTACTCAAAATATCAAGTAGCTCTTCAATACTTAAAACAGTTCTATAGTTCTTATATTTTTCTAACATAAGGAGGCTCTTAAAGAATTGACCACCCACTATAATTTCTACTTTATTTAATACTTTACTATTAGCTATAAAGCTTAGTAAATTATCTAATTCTCCTTCATTTTCATCCATTGTTATTGATATCAAGACCATGTCAATTTTATTTTTAGCAACGTATATTTCGAGTGAATCATGTGGCACATTTTCCCCTATATAGTAATTATTTAGACCCAAGTACTCAACAAAATTACCGAGCATCTTACAAGCTATAACATGCTTTTCATTTTTCACACACATACATAAAACTTTTTTATCTGATGAAGTTTTCTTTTTTACCTTCAAATGTAATCTAGTCATTACATTTTCGCTTAAGGCTGTAAAATGATGCTCTGACGCTACGTCGAGTTTACCTAAACTCCATAAGTTTCCAACTCTTCTAAGTGAAGCTGTAAAAATCTTGTTGTATATATCTATAATTTCACCACCACTTAAATAAATCTGGTAGACCAGTAAATAAGCTGACTCTATATCATTTTCTTTTATTAGATCATAATAATACTTTGAAGCAAATTTATAAAAAGATTCATCTATAATGCTAAAATCTAAATACTTTATTGTTTTCAAATCATCCTCATCTTCATTTTCATGGCTTAAATCTCTTCCAATAAGATGATCTACGCTAACTTCAAAGTAATCAGCTAACTTTAACAATATCTTTTCTTTTGGAAATCTATTGTCTTTCTCATAATTTGCGATTGTTCCTTGGGAAATCTCTAAATCTCTAGCTAATACCTTTTGGCTTATTCCCTTAGCTTTTCTAAGCTTTTTCACATTTTCTCCAAAAGAATTCATATATGTCACAACCTTTAATATTTTTGTTTTATCTATACAATTTATATACCCTCAAAAAACAAAATAAATCACAAAACGAAATAAAAATGTCGTTTTGTGTTTTGTTTTAAAGTTTTCTGCTTTATTTATATCTAATTATCAAATTCAACCAAGTGTTTCCAATATTTTTTAGGCATCATAGCCATTTGCCTTTTTTCACTTTTTCTTTCTTCAATTGCTATTTTTTCAAAATATTCTTTCCATAGACCTTGAAATTTTAGTTCGTCTTTATCGTAATTTATCTTTGGATCCATATCAACTTTTTTAGTGTACCAATTATTTTTATCATAAAATGATGCGTAATGTCTTGATACATCATGTATAATCCAGTATTGATCATTTAGACGATCTGCAAAGTGTGATGAAAGTAGGCGTACCTGGTCATAGCTAGGCGAAAACTCACAGTAATAAATACCATTATCTAATTTTTTAAAGCGAAGTAGCCCTACTAAAAGGTGAGTTTCTCTAGCAACCATCCTTGAGTAATCTCTGAATTTCATAATAATAGGATCACTTAGATCATCTATAATACCTGGTCCCCTCTTAAAGGCTATCTTTAAAAACTTATATATACTCGTTACTGAGTCTTGCTGCTCAGATAATAATACTTTTAGTATATGAGTCATAGTAATCTCTGATAACTTTTCTAAAATCGAGTTTTGAACCTTCTCTGATTTTCTAAGCATAGTTTCAACTCTATGATACTCCACTCCAAGTTCAAGTTGATAAAACTTTTCGTTATATATATGCTCTGGAGCTTTAAAGTAATAGGCATCATAAATAGCTGTAAAAAGCCCATCAACACTTCCATCAAATAAAAAAATCATACTAAGCCTTCTTTCCTTAATTAGTTATAATTAATGTCATAAACACTCTAAAAAAATTCACTGAACTTATACATATCTTTTAATTTTGAAATAACTGAGGAAATTTTTCTGTCAAAGAAATCTGATTTAAATCAATTTTTTTAGCTTTTGGATCTGATAAGAGAAGATTGTTTCTAATTGTCATTGGATTATCAAAGTCACTTCCAAAATACTTGCCTGAACATGTTATAAAGTATTTTGCTCTTTTTAAAACAATACCCATACTCTTTAAAGTATCAAAACTTAGGTTAGAAAATCTTCTAGCTGCTATAATTTTTCTTACTGAAAGAACTCCAACACCTGGTATTCTAAGTAATTCATCATAAGATGCTCTATTTATTTCTATGGGGAATTTCCCAAAATTTCTAATTGCCCAAGCACACTTTGGATCAAGTTCAAGATCTAGCGAAGCATGGTTTTCATTAAGTATTTCGTTTGCTTTAAACTTATAAAACCTAAGTAACCAGTCGGCTTGATAAAGCCTGTGCTCACGTAAAAATGCAAAATTGTTTTCCGTTGGAAGTAATGGGTTATCCTTTACCACTGGGATATAGGAAGAATAATATACCCTCTTCATCTTTTTTGTTTGATATAGGTTTTCTGACTCTTTTATAAGGTCATAATCAGTATCCTTTGTAGCACCTATCATAAACTGAGTAGTCTGACCCGCTGGTATAAAAAGCTTCTTATCTCTTGAGTACTTATAATCTTCTTTATATTCAACAATTTTATCTCGTATAAAATTCATTGGCTTTAGTATCTCTAATTTATCTTTTTGAGGTGCTATAATCTTAAGTGTTTTTTCAGAAGGTATCTCTAGATTCATACTCATACGATCAACATATAATCCTGCTTGATGTATAAGTCTTTCACTAGCATTTGGAATGCCTTTCATATGAATGTAACCATTAAACTTTTCACGTTCCCGCAGCAACTTAACAACTTCTAACATACGTTCAATCGTATAATCTGGGCTAACTTTAACCGCAGAGCTAATAAAGAGTCCCTCTATATAATTTCTCCTATAAAAATTCATAACGATAGATACAAGTTCCTCTGGAGTAAACTCCGCCCTCTTAAAGTCGGCACTTCTTCTATTAACACAGTATATGCAGTCATATACACAGTCGTTAGTTAGAAGTATCTTAAGCAGAGATATACACCTGCCATCACTTGACCAAGAATGACAAATACCAGGTAAACTAGCGTTACCAAGTTGTCCTTTTTTTGCATTTCGCTCACTACCACTTGATGAACAAGAAACGTCGTATTTGGCTGATTCAGCGAGTATACCTATCTTTTCTTTTAATTCCATAATAAAACCGCCTCTATCGAACATGTGTTCTATTTATAGAATACTACATTTTTTAAGAGATGTAAATAGAACGCGAAAAATTAATATTGAAAACAAAATTATTTTATGTGAGCTCTATCAAAAATAAAAACTACCATTAATTATTAAAGGTAGTTAGATTTTGCTTGTGCTATTTTAAATTAAGTATATCAAGCGAATATCTATTTACCCTAAATACTGGTGAGCTTTTATTAATACTCAAAGTAGAATTTGAAAATTTATTTGTATACTCCCACACAATTTCACCTGATGAATCTATTTCGAAGAACATACCCTTTGAACCATTACAAATCAGTGTATTCCCATTTTCTAATCTTTGCGTACCTGAAATGTTTTGCGAATAAAAATCAGTAGCTTGATCTGCTTTATATGTCCAATCCAGTTTTTCAGGTAAAAACTTACCATCACCATCTATTTGATAAGTGCCACTACTCGCCCTCTCAACAACTATTTGATCTACTGAAGAATATATATTATCTCCAGTTCCTCTACCAACTCCGTTGTTAAAAACAAGTATAGCTTCTTCTTTATCTTCAGTCAAAATCCATTGAGCGTCGTGTTGTCCAAAAAATATTTGATCACTTTTATCGCCTTTGTCATATGCTTGAGGAATTTCCTGGATTATAAGTACTTGACCATGTATGGGCAATATTTTCTTCCATATCCATTAAATACGTTTCTGTTGATCTTAGTGGTGCGAATAGATTGTAGTCTGAAAGGTCTTTTGTGATTTCTACAATTGGTAATTCTAATTGAACATCCTCTATAGTTCTAACTGACAAGACATAGTTATAAACATATCTAATATCACCTTGAGGGCCAAAATAGCTCGGATAATTAGCTTCGCTTCCTGATTTAGGATCACTCCTTACGGAACCTGCACCATGAACATCCATCAATGTTCCATTCATTTCTCCTTGTGCTTCGCCAAAAGCAACATAAGAGGCACTAGATGCTATATTATTACCATCTTGATGTGTTGTACTACTCCAATAAAATCCATAATTAGAATTACCACTTGGGTCAACAATTTTAGACAAATTAAATTTACTATCAATTGCTGGTGACTGAGTTGTTTTTACACTTTTAGTATAATCAACAATACTCTGTAACTCTTTTATATTTGGTAATCTCCAGTCTGAGTAACCAGCTAGATCCAATGATTCAGAATATGACAAGGCATCTTGCCAGTTTCTTGTTTCACCATCATCTGCTAATTGCCACATAAGTCCTGTGGCTAAATCGCTAATTGTTCCATCACCATTGTCTACAAAATCATTCTTGCCGTAATCCTCATTACCCCTTACTAATCTAAAGTATCCTTTATTGTCAGCTTTCGTTTTGGGTTTTATAAGGGTATATCCTTTAATACGACCATCAATAAAATTTACACCAAATACTGTAGCATCACCTTTCATCGTTGTGCTAACGTATTGTGTGCTTGACCATGTTTGTGCATCTATTTCTCTTTCTCCTATACTGGTATCACCAATTGGTTGGTCAAAATATTTTGTATCAATATACAATTTTTTAGCGACTTCACCACCTGACTCTCCTGTAAATATAATTAGAGAAAATAATTCTTTAATTGTAGGAATTCTCCAATCAGAGTAACCCCCTAGTTGCTTTTCATTTGCATAAAGTAACGCATCATCATATGTCATTTTTTCACTCATGGTTTGCTGCCACATTAAGTTCGTTACATTATCAGTAACAGTCCCATCACCATTATCACTATAACTAGGCTCATAAGAATCATACTGTGAATCTTGTCCATAAAAAGACTCTCCATCAGATATGTCATCAACTACCTTTTTGTCTGTATAGAGTGTAGTAACTCCTGTGTCTACAATTTTATAGTTACGTGTAATTTCACTCTGACTAAGTTCATTCGTTTTACTTGTAATAATTACGCTACTAGTTTGAGACTCCCATTCAACCAAAGCCCCAGTGCTTTCTGCTATAAATCGAAGTGGCACCATGGTTCTTCCATTATCGATATAAGAAGCAACATCAATTTCCATCACTTCACCATTCACTATTGGTTTCTTTGATCCTATAAACAAAGTAATCTCTAAGTTCTCATTTTCTGCTGTTACTTTTTCTAAATAACTATCCCATGACACATCCATAGATAAGGATTCAAATACTGCCCTTAATGGAATCATGGTCCTACCGTCAACAATAACAGGCTTTGTATCAAATACTAAAGCTTCACCGTCAATGTATACTTTCACATTATTATTTAAAACATAACTATAATTACCTGAAGTTGATATAATCAAAAAAACTGTAATTAATAATAAAACCATACTTTTCTTCATTTTAACACTCACCTTTCTTAAATAACCTTATTGACTCATTAAACCATCATTGAATTACCGCTTTCATTTTAATTTATAATTCATTAGATCATTAAAACATGTGATTCTAATATGAAAAGTATATAAAAAGTATGTGAAGTATGCCAAAAGATCAATATCTAATCAAATTGATATAAGAAGCGTCAACTCGACTCTCTAAAACAGAAAATCCTTACTATAGACCAAAGTTCAATACTTTAAACTATAGTGAAGATTTTATTTATCTATAATCATTAGAATCCGTGATTAATAAATTATAATAATCTTTTGACTCTACAATTTCATCTCCTACAGTAAACTTTAAGTTTCCCGATTTATGTGTTGAATACACTCTGCTAGTATTTGCTAAAAATACTTCCATAGCATCTCTATTAGGATGTTTATATTTATTGCCTTCTCCTGCACTTATAAGAATTACTTCTGGTTTCATATAATCCAAGAGTTCTTTTGAATTTGAAGTCTTTGAACCATGATGCGAGGCCTTATATACATCTATATTTATGTTCTTAGCTCTTAGGATCTGTGTAAGTTCATCTTCTAAGTCCTCTTCTAAATCACCTGCTGCAAGTATGTTTTTTCCATTATAAGAAATAACAGATACCACAGAGTTTTCGTTAGTATTTTTATAGTTGTCACCAAGTTCTATAATTTGAACTTTTACATCTCCATAGTCATAGACTATATTATTATCAAAAATCAGTTCTGCACCACTTCGCTTTACAGCATTCATATAATCTCTATATGTTTTTGTATCTAGAGTATCGCCTGAATCAATAATCCTTTTTACGGGTATATTATCAAGCACTATATCCATGCCACCTATATGGTCTTCGTGTGGATGAGTTGATATAACAAGGTCTATTTCTTTTACAAAATTACCCTTAAGATACTCTACCACCTTGATACCTTCTTCATTTGGACCAGCATCAATTAAAATTTCAAGCGCACCTTTTTTTATTAGTAGGCTATCACCTTGGCCAACATCAATTACATGTATCTCTAATTTTTTTGATAAGTCATTTAAATAATTACTTCCTACTACAACTACTTCATCTTCTACATTTAAATCTACAGCAGCGACATTTGATCCACGTATAAATTCAAAAAAGTCAGTTACTTCTTTTACTATATTTGTAGTACTCTTTAGCGTCTGAGTTTTTTTACTTACACTCATAGTATCTTTTGATACATTAGTATTTATCTTAGTGATATCTTTAGCAAACTTAGTAATTTTACTTCCTAAGTTGCTGGCTACTTTTAGATCTGTTTCATCAAATGAATATTCTTCATTTTTTGCATATGATTCATTATAAATATCCTCATTTGATTCTTTTGCGTTAAAAATTTTTATAGTATTAGTATAGGCGTTTGATAATTCATCGCTTTCTAAAAGCGAACCATTCTCCTTATACATTGATAATGGAAGAGCAATTAATAATAGTATTCCAAAAAGTACTATGCTCATTTTTCTATGAACTCTACCATGCCTTATTAATAATAATGAAAATACTACTACGGCTAGTAGTATAGAAATCTCTGTCATACTTCCTCCTACTGGCTTCTTACAGTTTTAGCCACAAGAATAATACTAACATTAATTTCTAATTTAGACTATGCCTTTTTGCACAAAAAAAAGTAGACTCTTAAAAGCAGTCTACTTACCATCCCATTTACTTATAGGCCCAAAATCATATACGCTTGTGTAACCTAGTTTAGAAAGTATTTTCGATCCTAGTTTACTTCTACTACCAGATAAACAATATACTATAATTTCTTTATCTAATTCCTTAAGTTCTTTAGGAGCTCTTGCAACTAGTTCGTTTAAAGGTATATTGATTGCACCTTCGATTTTACCTGATCTATACTCTCCACTCGTTCTAACATCTAAAATAAGTGCTTTTGAAGTTTCGATCATTTCTTTTGCCGAATTTAAGTCAATTGATTCATATTTTTTATTTTTTGAAAAAAACATTTTATTTGCCTCCTCACACCCCTTGTGTAGGGGGGTATACAGATATTGTACAATACATAAAAAGATATGTCAATATTTTCTACAAAAATAAGAAAAGTCATCTATAAAGGATGACTTTTCTTTAGAATAATGTAATAATATTAAATTTTAAATCTATTAATTTGTTCACTTAATTCTCTAGATAATTCACTCAGTTTATCTGCTGACCTTGCAACTTCTTCAACAGCTTCATTTTGTTGATCCATAGTTGCGCTTACTTCTTAAAGCGTACCCATATACATCTGATATGAGTTTGGATAATTATCTACGTAAAGTTTAAATAAACCACGTAAAAAAGGCTTATACTCAGGAGTATCAAGTATCCCGACCGCATGTATATTCTCAGCTATGGCTTCAACCTCATAACAGCAAGTGGAACAACTACAATAAAGATAATAAATGACATCAACTTCCCTTTAATTTTCATATTATCCTCTCCCTCTAAATTAATTTTACCCAATTGCTAAATATATATAGCAAAAGTCACGAATTAACGTGACTTTTTTAAAATATATTATTATATTTTCTCATCCAATTTTCTTAGTTCCATTATAATAGATTCATTAACATTTTTATCTAGGCTTTCTTCAATGGTTACATTGATATCTCTACTTAGATTTGCTTCGGTAATATCCACTTCGTTTAAGTCAGTTATAAGATTCTTTATTTCAAGCATTCTATCATCTAATATAGTTATCAAATTTGCACAAGCTTTAAGTTGATCTGATATAACTGATGGAGCTGCATTTTTGTATTTATAGTAAATCTTATGCTCGAGACTCGCCCAAAAATCCATGGCTATAGTCCTTATCTGAATTTCAATTCTAACTTTAACCACACCACTACTAAGGTAGACGTTGGTTTCTACATGGACATGTAAACTCTTATAGCCATTTTCTTTTGGATTTTTAATGTAATCCTTAATTTCGACTATTTTCAAATCTTCAATTTTTTCAATAAGATTAAAAACAGTATATATATCTGAGGTAAAAGCACATATTATACGTAACCCACCAATATCATAGATGTTTTCTTTCGCATTTATAATAGTTGGTTCAAAACCACGTCTCTTCAATTTTTCAATTATACTATTTGGTTCTTTAACTCTATATTTAATATATTCAATTGGATTATAAGCATGTATATTTTTAAATTCCTCATCTAGTATCTTAAGTCTAGTATATATCTCTTCGACCGCAAATTTATGTATTAGTAGTAGATCATTCCACTGTTTCATTTCTTCGGGCATGAAGTATTCGTACATATGTTACCCCCTGATTTGCTTTTATAGTTATATAGATACGATTTTGTATCATATATAAATAATACAGCGAAATTTATTAGTTTTAGTCTGCACCATTTTCGTTATATATTTCAATAACTCTATCCATTTTACTTAGAAATACTTCGACAAGAACTGGATCAAGATGTGTAGCTGATGATTCTTTTAGTATTGATACTGCTTTTTCAATAGTAAAAGCTTCTTTATACACACGTTTTGAAGTAAGGGCATCAAACACATCGCATACCGCAATAATTCTAGCTGCTATCGGAATATCTGTAGATTTTAAGCCTTCTGGATAACCTGTTCCATCCCATCTTTCATGGTGATATCTTGCAATAACTTCGGCTGTTTTGTAAAAATCCTTATTAAAGCCTTTTAGACTTTCTTTTAAAGCAAGGAATATATCCCCACCAATTTCAGAGTGCGTTTTCATAGTCTTCCACTCAGCAGCATCTAATTTTCCTGGTTTTTTTAATATATTATCAGGAATACCAACTTTACCAATATCATGAACAGAAGCATTACGCTCAATATCTCTTGCAAGCTCTTTTGAAACTATATAATCCGGGTTGCTATGTTCTTGTAAACTAAATGCTATTAAGGCTGAATATTCGATTACCCTTAATATATGTCCTCCTGTTTCATTGTCTTTCCTATCAACTAATTCTGCAAATGTATTAGTTACTATGGAGAATATAGTTTTAGTTAAGTATGATTTATCAAGAAGGGCAGCTATATCATAGGCTAATTTTTCAGTTATATCAAGTGACTTTAAATCATAGGCATATGGTTTTACTGAACTAAAGAATAGAAATCCAAATACAGTCTGATCAGTTATAAGCGGTAAAATCATATTTGATCTTATACCTTCCTCAGCTAACATCTTAAGTGATGTACTACTTGGTCTCTTATTTAGACCATCGAGTATATCATTAGTTATTACGCCTTTTTTATTTTTTGCTACATTCATTAGGCTCGTTTCTGAAAAAGGAACTTCAAAACCTGGACCTAGTAAAAGCTTATCATAACTTGCAATTCCATGCTCCGCTATTATTTTTTCTGATTTATAGTCTATGAAAGCTATACCAACTCTATCAACATTAATTTTAGAATTTATGCTCTCAAAAACTTCTTCTAAAATTTCATCCATCATATATCCTTGACTAGCTATATTCTTTATTTCATTTATAAACATCTGCTCATCAAATATATTTTCCACTAAAAGCTCAATCTCTTTTTCTTCATCAAAAATCGCCCTAATTTTAGGCAACTCATCATGTTTGAAATTGTGATTTACAAGCGCTCTAAGGGCAGCTATTACGTATTCTATATCTATTTTTAATAGTCTTATTAATACAGATGATAAAAATAATATAAGGACAAAAACTAGAACATATATAAGACTATTAAATCTTATATAGTCACTTAGTAGTAAATAGCTAAATTCATCTAAGGCATTTTCTAAATTTCCAGCGCCTTGTTTAATATTCATATATTTAGCTTCTAGTCTATCTAATGATAGTTTTTCCATTGGCATTTCCCTTGGAACATCTTCGACAAATTGGATTCTTAAACTTTTAATGAATACATTTTCATTTTCTATATTTAAATCTAAAAATTCTTGCTCATTATCATAAATAAAAATTTTGTGTGTTTTAAGTTTACTAAAAATTTCACTTATAGATTCAATATCATTATTTATATTATTTGTCGTATCCAAAAATGTCTTGTAGTTTGATTTATAAGCCTCTTCTAAACGCTCTACTTTTTCCTTATCTTCTAAATCTAATTTATCTAGCTGCAATGAAATATTTCTAATTACCCGAACTTGTAGATCCAATGATATTATATTTTGATTCATACTTTTACTACTATCAACCATAATTTCAATATTGCCTCTAACACTATTTATAAAGAACATATTAAATGACAATAATAAAGAAATTATAATCAGTACACTTATCAATAT
>JBARWW010000081.1:0-12691 GCA_049647005.1 Acidaminobacteraceae bacterium
TATAATCAATTGTAAAATCAACAAGATAATTTGATTCCAGTAAGTTTTTCAAACAAACTATTGCTTTTAAAATTAATTTTTCCATAATCTATCTCCTAAATTAAATGTCAGATGATGAATATAATTACTAATTTACTCTGTTTATTTTTAATAATTTAATATTTACAACGCCTTTAAAATTAATATCTTCTATTAAATATATACTTTTTTTATGTTCATTCTAATCAATAGAAATAATCATTTTTCATTTGGGAAATATTTATTCTTCAATTTCTTCAAATCATTTTTGTTATAAATCCAATCTTCAATATAACCACAGTCACAGCAAATACATCTCGTAATTGATGCTACCCTTAGAATTCCCGTTTTAATTGGTTTGATTTGACTTCCTCTTTTATAATCTACTTGAATCACTGCTGTCGAATTACACTTCATACATCTATTTGTATTTTTCATAATTCCATTCCTTTCTACTTTAATTTTATTTTTATTTTTAGTGGATCCGATTCGAATAAACATAAATTACTTTACAAGTACTTCTATTTTAGCTGATTATATTTTTCTGATACTTAAAATTTATCAAGCTAAGGAGTAAAACCATACTTATCATATGCTTTAGGATAACCTTTTTCATCTGAAATCCATTGAAAAGCTACACTCGAATATAATAAGTCGATATCGTTAAACTTAATTTTATGGTCCTCAAATGCTATATTTATAATACTAAGTTACCAACTCACTCTCATCAGACGTTCACTTGACAGCTTTATTCAATTCCAAAGAAAACACGCTTAATAAACTCTTTCTCTGGAACCCCCAACTGGTCTATCTTTAGAATAGTCTTTGATCTGTCATATCTAATATCCTTCATAATAACTTCAAATGAATTGTCATGAATCTGGATTATCGAATAAGTTGTCTCATTGCCTCTTGTTGCACCTGCAGAACTCAAATTAATATATCTGATACCTTCACTATCTACCTTATCACTTCCAGTGTGTTGGTGTCCAAATACATATAAATCTGCATCCGTCTCACTGAAAACCGACCTATCAATCTTATCATCAAAATTTATGAAACATTTGAACTTTCCATCTTCAATAATAAATGGATAATGACAGAATAAAATCTTAACTCCATCAAAATTCAAAATATATTCATACTCAAAATTGTTAATCACATCAAGATATGAATCACCTAACTTTTCTGCTATCCACCTTTTATGTATCAATTCACCTTCATGTACATCGGCTAGCCCTGTGTTTATTATATCTGTATAATAAATCTCATGGTTACCCTTAAGAGATATAATTTCCTTCTCAATTATAAAATCTAATGTAGCTTTAGGCTCAGGTCCAATTGCGATTGCATCTCCTAAGTGATATACTTCTGAGATACCTTCCAATAAGATATCAAGATAAATAGCTTTTAAAGCTTCAATATTCCCATGAATGTCTGAAAAAACTGCAATTTTTCGCATTATATTGGCCTCCTAGAATCAGAGAGTTAATGTACGATAACGTTCCCACAGATATCGATGCTCTCTTTTGCCTTTTATTTCCCTCGAATAAATACTCGATTTCCTTCCAATTTCTCATAGTCATAACTCCTAAGCAAAATCCTTAACAAACGTTCTTCATATCCTAATGCTTTTACAAGCACTTTATTTTAGCCAAAGTAGCATGCCAATTATAAAAGCATCCCTAAAATATATATGAATGTTGTTACACTGACTTATTCGATGATGTAGTTAATCGTTTATCTAACTTTTATTTAGAATTATTAAGTTTAATAGTCTTATATTTAAGACCATAATATTCTCGTGCCTTTTCAGTATAAAGCTTAACAAACTCAGATTTTGCATCAGTATAAGCATCTCGATTTTTTCTGTATTTGTTAATTAATTTCATTTTGAGTTTGACGTATTCATCAGCTACATCCTTATTATCTTTAAGATAATCTATAAAATAAAACTCACTCCAATCGCCTAAATGACGTACATGTAAATGAAAAACTCTTTCAGCAAATCCATTTTTAGTATACCCTTTACAAAAAGAATAGATAAAATATGGATTCTCTTGAGTTGACATTAAACTCCAACCTATAGTTTTCAACTGGAATAGTGGCTACATTTAGAATACTACATACACATAATCTATGTTATGTCTTTCTAATATCATGGGAATATCTCCCACTTTTCTTCTAGTGTCATATCAGACAATTCTTTTTCCATTTCAACCTCCACTAACTAAATAATATATACCTTTATGCATATTTTGATACTTTAAATTTGTTAGATAACGGTTTCGATGCTAGCTACTTATATAAATAATTTAGAATTAGTCTTGTAATGTCACATGTTAAAAAGATGTCTGGAACTTATGATATCTGGGAACTAAGAGTCAAACAAGTTTCTGATAATTATCGAATTAACTTACTTACTTTTTACTGTTTCTAAAACTATTCCTTTTTCAAATCCACCACGTTCTTTTAATTTTTTTAACTTAGTTACACTAATTTCTTTATCACTAAAACCGTATAACTTTTTTATTGAATCCAATACTTCTAAAATATCTGCAATTTCTTCTATACATGGTTCATTAATCAATTCTTCTGTTTCTTCTCTCAATTTTTTAAATAATTCATACTTATACTCAGATTCTGTTGCTATATGACTTGTAAAACTCTTATTACTTCGAGTAATTACTTCTGGTATAAAATCTCTAACTAATTTGTTGTATATAATTTCTTTTTCTAAGTATTTTTCCATTCTATTCTCCAATCCTATTTTATATGTATACCTACTAGTCCAGACATGTCACATAATGTTCGCAACTTATATGATCAAACTACTTATGTACTGCTTATATTATGTGTGAACAAGTTAAAGCATTTGATATAAGTTTTCGTAATGCTACGTTTTCCCAGTTCTCAATCTCAACCTTACCTTTTTATCTTAACTAAGTTATATTATACCAGTTTGTACTTTTAAAAACACCCTCTACATCACTGTAAAGGGTGTGTCGGGACACTTTGGTGTTAGAGGATGTTCGTGAGTGAGATTACTACATCTTTACGATGCTTAATAAACCTTTATTAATAAATATCTTTTCACGACCTCTAGATTCAACTTCAAGAATACCTAATTCAACTAATTCGTTTAGATAATTTGATGCAGTCTTACGCGTTACTTTTAGTGAATTTTCAACACTAGATATCCTTATATAAAACTCTTTAAATATAACTTCTACTAATTCCCACGAATATATTTTAGGGCGTTCATCTTTTATTAAAATCACGGTTTCGTTAATTAGTGTATTAATTCTTTTGAGTATATCAAGAGACTCTTCAGACATTTCAGCTATGCCATTAAGCATGTAAATAATCCAAGACTCCCAATCTGATTCAATCTGTATATTTTGGAGCAACTTATAATATTCTGTTTTATTTTTCATAACATACTTACTCAAATATAATATTGGTGAATCTAACAACCCTTTTAGAACTAAATATAAAATATTAATGATTCGACCTGTTCGTCCATTTCCATCATAGAATGGATGTATGCTTTCAAATTGATAGTGAATTACTGCTAGTTTAATCAAATCATCAATTTCATCATCAGAATTTATATACAACTCTAAATTGCTCATTAATTCACGAATTTCACTTTCAGTTTCTGGTGGACGATACACAACTTCCCCTGTTCTTTCATTTTTTAAGACAGTACCTGATTGTTTTCTTATTCCAGCATTATTGCCTTCTATAATACTTTGTATCTCCACTATTATATTAGTTGTCAATATATCTCTTTCTTTAATTAAATCCATTCCATGCCATAATGCCTCTTTATAATTTAAAACTTCTTTTGCTGGACTATTTTTATATTTTTCATCAGACATAGCTTCAAATAACTCGTCATGAGTTGTTATTATATTTTCAATTTCAGAACTATCTTTAGCTTCGTTTAGTGTAATTGCATTTATTAGTATATTTTTATTTGGAACAATTTCTGCATAGCCTTTTAACTCTGCCAATTTCCTATTTGCGATTGAAACTGCTCGCATTATTTCAACCGTTTCAACGTTTACACTACCATTTTCATTTATCGGTGGTAACTTATATAGATTTTCCATTTAGCTCTCCTAACGCGAGTAATTTTTCATTACTATTACCCACATATTAATTATATGGGTAAACATTACACACGTCAACTTTTTATGAGTAATTATTCTTTTTTTTTACTCCTATCATTTTGATATGAGTAATTACTACCTATAATTTATTTAGTGAATGAATGTCTGCTAACGTTCCCGCAGTTCTCGATGTTCGCTTACTTATATAAACACTCTTTTAAAATCAAAGAAGTCATTTTAATCTTAAAACAATGCCCGAAAACAGATGTGAATGTTGTGACACTGGCGTGTTACGTGGTGTTTAAAACTCCATCCTACAATCTACTTAAGCTTGAAATCATATGTGATAAAATCAATTTGCAATAGCTCTTTCAAATTGACTTTATCACATATACGTTATATAATAGTAATATAAACGAGGTGATTTAGTGTGCGAAATAATTTATTACTATAAAGATGATCAATCTCCAATTGTAGAATTTCTATCTAAATTGCCTAGAAAAGATCAAGCTAAAATTTTGCGCGAAGTTGACCTTCTTGAACAATTTGGAATTAGTCTTGGTATGCCACATGTTAAAAAGATGGCTGGAACTGATGATCTCTGGGAACTAAGAGTCAAACAAGGTTCTGATAATTACCGTATATTCTACTTTACTATGAAGCAACGCCGATTTGTTTTATTACATGCTTTTCAAAAGGAATCACAAAAGACTCCAAATAAAGAAATCAAAATTGCTGAAAACAGAAAATCCGAATTCCTTGAAAGGGGTGATTTTTAATGCGTCATGATGATGTAAAAAAACTTCTTCTAGCTGATGAAGAAACTAAAAGAGAGTATGATGCCCTTGAACCAATATATGCAATTACTAGTGAGGTAATCCGTCTTCGAATTGAAAAGGGTTTAACTCAAAAGGACTTAGCTATAATTGTTGGAACTAAGCAATCAGCAATATCTAGACTTGAAAGTGGTTCATATAATCCAAGTTTCGAGTTTTTATCTAAAGTTGCACATGCACTTGGTAAAGAACTTAACATTACATTTAATTAGTCGACTTATGCCGGCTTTCTTTTTTATGTGCTGAGTTTTAAATATCACATAACGTTCCCGCAGTTCTCGATGTTCGATTGCTTATATAAACACTTTTTTAATCAACGTAATAATGAAATACTCAAAATCATACTCGAAAATAGATGCAAATGTTGAGACACTGTTGTGTTATGTGGTGGTACAAACGCTTTACATTAAACTTGCTCTTTTTTATTAACACGTGTATAATATACGTATATGGCATTGTTTTTATTATTTTTTAATAACGTTCTAAATACCTCAATGGAGGCGAGAATGAGCAATAGTTCTAATAACTCAAGGGAGCTACTTAAACAACTTAAAGATGACGGTTGGGAAGTCGTGCGAATCAAAGGTTCACACCACCAACTTCGTCACCCAACAAAAAAGGGTTTGGTTACATTACCACATCCGAAAAAGGATCTTCCACGTAAAACCGTAGAAAGTATTCTAAAACAAGCTGGTCTGAGGAGCTAAGTAGCTCTCCTCTTATTCGATTTCGAAAGTAGGTGTTAAAATGTTCAACGACAGATATGTTTATCCTGCAATTTTTCATTATGCTGATGATGGTATTTCAATAGAATTTCCTGATTTACCAGGTTGCTTCTCATATGGTGATACAGATATTGAAGCAGTTGCAAATGCAAAAGAAGCTCTTGAACTCCATTTATACGGTCTTGAAGACGATAATGAAGATATTCCATCACCAAGTCATATACGAGATATGAAACATAACGATAATGAGTCGATCATTTTAATTGATGTTTGGATGACACCCGTAAGAGATTTTATGCTTAACAAGGCAATTAAAAAAACACTCACAATTCCAAAATGGCTTAATGATGTTGCACTTGAAAATCATGTTAATTTTTCTCAATTGTTACAAGTAGCTATTAAAGATTATCTTGGGATTCATAAGAATCATTAACCGCTCTTTGAGCGGTTCTTTTTTTATAGTTCCATTCAACGTCTAAGTTTGTTCTATCACATAACGTTCCCGCAGTTCTCGATCGTACTCATTCCTTTTTTTGTTAACTAAGTTATATTATACCGGTTTGCGAATAAAAAAACACCCACTACATCGATGCAAAGGGTGTGTCGGGACACTGTCGTGTTAGAGGATGACCTTTAACGTGTTAAACTATTATATATTAATTTTATAACACTATTTTCTACGGTCAGCTTCTCTATATACTTCTTTGTCTTTTCTCAAACCAATAACTAAAACTTTCATAACTCCATCAATTTCTTCTAACTTATATACGACTCTATAATCACTATCAAATCGAAATTTAAGTAATCCAGTTAAGTTTCCAACTAATGGCTCGCCATATCCACCTTTTGATTTTGGATAAGGATTTGTTGAAACGAAATCTATTTTATCTAGTACATTTATCTTTTGTTTTTTTGATAAACCTATTTTCTTCATATCTTTATTAAATGAAGGGTGATATTCAACTACAAATTGCATACTAGTCCTCCTGAGATAATATTAATTCTCGCATCTCAGTACTCGATAGATACTTTGAGTTATCATTCAATCTTTCTTCAGCAATTTCATGTAATTGCATATCATGATACGCTTCTAATTCTTCTTCCATAGAAACATACATGTCATATGGAATTAAAACAGCTTTTGGTTTATCATTTTTCATCAATACTTTTACCGAAGTTAACTGATCTACAATTGTTGATAAATTTTTCCTGAATTCAGTTAAAGGTAATAATACATCTTGGATACTACGAACAGAAATAGAATTTAACATTTTAACAACCTCCTAGTTAAGTAAGCATTCTATAATTACATTATATACAATTGCAACTATAATTACAACTTTAGTTACAACTATTATTCGAATTATACTTATATATTTTCCTTAGTTAGTTAAATGTTGTCCGCTAACGTTCCCGCAGTTCCCGATCGCACCTTTATCTTTTTATCTTAACTAAGTTATATTATACCAGTTTGCGGATAAAAATACACCCTCTACATTGCTGCAAAGGGTGTGTCGGGACACTGTCGTGTTATACCTGTCGTGTTATATGATGGATTACGCATTTTTTCAAATTCATATTTAATGAATTGACTGCTTTTGCTCAAGTTTAATATTTAATCCTACTGCATCTAATATCTTTATGAAATTAGATAATTTAGGCATATGTTTTTCTCTTTCAAATCTAGATATTTCTTGCTGTGAAACGCCAACAATTTTTGCTAAATTTTTCTGTGTTAAACCTGAATTTTTCCTAGCTTCAACCACTTGTCTTATCAATGCATATTCTTTTTCAACATCTTCAAAATGATCTTTAAATTCAGTATCCTTCAATTTCTCATCAATAACACTTTTTACATCTAACTTTTTAAATGGCATATCGTCACCTTCTCAATAAATTTCTTTTGCTCTCTTCTTTGCTTTTTCAAGTTCAAACTTTTCAGCCTTACCCTTTTGTTTTTTACAAGCATGAAGCAAATACATATTTTCTTCATCAACCAAAACATAAAAAATCCTATTATGTCTCTGAAACTTAATTTCCCAAAGTTTACGTTCTAGTTGTCTAGTATTCAATGTTTTTAAAAAATCAATTCCTTGATCTTCTAATTCTCGAATAATAAAATATCCTTCGGCAGATTCTTTTTTAGGTAGAGATTCTAAAAACTCTCTTATTAAATCTTTGCCTCCTGAAGTACTATAGGTAAATATATTCATAAATTAAAACCTCTATTATCTTTTATATTTCTCTTATACATCATTTTTGATGTTTTTCCCACATTTATTTTTGCTTAATATGTCATATAACGTTCCCGCAGTTCTCGACGTTCGCTTGCTTATATAAACAAGTTTTTTCAACCAACATGATTATGATTCACTCAAAACCAAATCTGAAAATCAATGCGAATGTTGAGACACTGTCGTGTTATGTGATGTATGAAGCTTTTTCCTCGTCATAAATAATTATTCTTCTTTTTAATTTGACACCACATACGGTTGCATATATAATTGAAATAGGAGGAGATTTAATTGAGCAAACGTGATAAATTACTTAATAGTATCCGCAATAACCCTTCAAATGTTAAATTTGAAACCCTCCAAAAACTTTTACTTCATTTTGGTTTTAATGAAAGACAACCAAAAGGTGGTTCAAGTCATTACACATATACTCTTAACGGACATGTAATTACAATACCGAAACATAAACCTGTCAATAAAATATATGTTAAACAATTTCTCAAATTAATTGATGAAATTGAAAATGATTTTAAATAGGAGGTCATTATATGATTAAAGACTTAAATTATTACCTTACTTTAAAATATCAGTTAACAATTAAACAAGATGATGATGGCACCTACTTTGCTCAATATCCTGATTTAAAAGGATGCATGACTTGTGGTGATACAATTATTGAAGTTTCAGAGTTAGCTGAAGATGCCAAAAAATCGTGGCTTGAAACTGCACTCGAAGAAAAAATACAAATTCCAGAGCCAAAGAAAGAAATTGATTACTCTGGTTCATTTAGAATTAGAATGCCAAAATCACTTCATCAATCTCTAGCAGATAAAGCAAAAAATGAAGGCATTAGTATGAATCAATATTGCATTTATTTACTGAGTAAAGAAAATGAACATCATAATTCAAACCATTAAGTAGCTGTTATCTATAGCTACTTTTTTTTATAACTTTTTAAGCTTCATATGTCACATAACGTTCCCGCAGTTCTCAATGTTCCCTACTGATCTAAAGACTTTTTTAATGAACACAATCATACAGCATTCAAAATCATAATTAAAAATCGATGCGAATGTTGAGACACTATCGTGTTAGAAGATTTCTTTTAATCTGAGCACACCAAAGTTAATACTCTCTATGAAAACTTCTTTTTTCTCCTAATTCCTAATTTGATTTTTGTATATACATAGTATATACTTAAGCTATAGTTAGATGAAAGGAGACTTCAAAATGATTGCTAAAATTCAAAAGTGGGGAAATAGCCAAGGTGTACGTATTCCTAAATCAATTTTAAACTCAGCTCATTTTTCAGATAATGAAGATGTTGAAATTATAGTTGTTGATGGTCGAATTATTATTGAACACACTAAACGTCATAAGTCCCTGAAAGAACGATTTAAAAATTATGAAGGTGATTACAAATGCTCTGAACTTGAAACAGGTTCACCAGTTGGACAAGAGGTGCTTTAATTATGTATATTCCAAATCAAGGTGACATAATATATCTGGATTTTGATCCACAAGCTGGTCACGAACAGATGGATCGAAGACCAGCACTTGTTGTAAGTAATGAAACATATAATAACATCACTAAAATGGCACTAGTATGCCCAATAACAAATACAAGTCGTAATTTTCCATTACACGTTCCACTTGACTTAAGTACACAAACAACTGGTTATATCATGTGTGAGCAAGTTAAAGCTTTAGATATCAGCGTTCGAAATGCAAGTTTAAAGGAAAAAGCTCCATCAAATATAATTCAAGAAGTTTTTGATATATTATATGGAATTGTTGAAATCGAGTAACTTTCTCGATTTTTCTTTTTTCATATTTAAATCCAACAATAATCACAATCTATTAAAATATGTCTACTAACGTTACCGCAGTTCTCGATCGCACCCTTACCTTTTTATCTTAACTAAGTTATATTATACCAGTTCACAAGTTTAAACACACCCTCTACATCACTGCAAAGGGTGTGTCGGGACACTGTCGTGTTAGAAGTTGTTTATTTTTTGTTTCAATATCAATTGTCTATTAATCTAGATTTTGCTCTTTCGATAGCTTTATGAAGTTTCTCTTCCAATAAATCTTTTGTTGGCATTTGAGTTAAATATTGTGCTACATGTATCCCACTTTTATCTAATTCAAGAAGTTCAACTGTCTCGTGAGATTTTTCAGCACAAAGGATAATTCCAATCGGAGATTCTTCACCTTCATTTCTTTCATTTTTATTCAACCATCTTAAATATAATTCTACTTGACCTTTATGCTCAGGTTTAAATTCACCTAATTTCAATTCTATAAGTACAAGTCTTCTCATTTTCCTATGATAAAACAATAAATCGATATAATAATCTCTGTTTCCAATAGTAATTCGAACTTGTCTTCCTACAAACGTAAAATCACGACCAAACTCTAACATAAAACTTTCTAATTCAGCTAAAATTGCACTTTCAAGATCTTTTTCACTATAAGTATCCTGCAATTCTAAGAAATCTAGAACATATGGATCACAGAAAAACAAATCTTCACTCATTTGATTATTATCGTTTAATTTTTGTAAATCATTCAATATTGTTTCTTCTGGTTTTTTAGATAAACTGGTTCTTTCATATAGCATTGAGTTCACCCTGTCTTTTAATAACCTTACACTCCAACGTTCATTTGTACACATTGAAATGTAAAATTCACGTTTAACTTCATCTTATATTTTTAGAATTTCAACAAAATGCGACCAACTCAATAGTCCAGACAGTGTCTGGACTATCTTTTCATCCGAAATTAAATCATATAGTTTTATCATATTAAATAAATTACTACGACCATATCCTTTACCATACTCCGATGTTAACTTTTTACTTAAATTGCTAATTACTTTTCGACCATATTCATTTTCTGATTTAGAATACAAGTCCATACGAATATACTTTCCTATATTCCAATATAGAATCACCATTTCATAATTCAAATTAATTTTAACTTGCTTTTTAGCATCACCAATTAAATTTGAAATTGAATCAAACATATCTCTTAACTGTATCTCATTATCTTTAACTTCTATATCACTCATAAGTACTCCTCACAAAATATTCTTAGTCTATTTTATCATATTTGTGAATGCAAATACTAAAAAATAAATGACTGCTAACGTTCCCGCAGTTCTCGATGTTCGCTACTTATATAAACACTTCTTTCCACCAACACAAACATGAAAATCTCAAAATTATACGCGAAAATCAATGAGAATGTTGAGACACTTTCGTGTTATCTGATGTTCTATCGAGTTTTTACTTTTCAATATATGGAACACGACCTGAAGGTGTTGCTTCGCTTGCCAATGACACGTGAGTATCTTGATCATCAAAAAAAATATGAGCGTTGAATGCTTCAAGTACATCATTCTTCTTTACTCCACCTAAGAAAAACGCTTCATCTACTTTAACGCCCCAATTTCTTAACGTATATATGACTCTTTTATGAGCTGGACTATTTCTAGCTGTTACGATTGCAATTTTTATACGGTCTTCATCTTTCTCTTTAATCTTAGATAATGTTTTTAATAACTTTCCAAACGGACCTTCCAACAAATCTTTCTCCGCATTATTTTTTTCGTTTTCAAGGAATGCTTCCAATCCCTTTTCTTTGTATATTCTCTCTGATTCATCTGAAAATACAACAGCATCTGCATCAAATGCTATTCTAATCTGTGTTTCATCTGGATGGAAGTTTTCGGGAGTATTATAAATTATTGCAGCTGCAAAACCTTTATTTATAGCTTGTTGAACATCAAATTCATTTTTTGATAAAAATAAATCTACATTAAAGGCTGATAGATATCTCGAAATATCTTCTCCACCAGTAAAAGCTGCTCTTTTAATATCTAGCTCGTATGTATCAATAGAATTGAAAACTCTTAATCCAGTCTCCGGACTATTTCTGGACATTATTATAACTTCAACAATATTATCATCAAATTTATTATTTAGAGAAAGTAGCGCTTTGATAAGAGGAAATGCCGTCCCCTTTTCAAGATTCTCATCTTCATTCTCCAATTGAAATTTTGCATATTCATGTAAGCCTAAATTCTCATATATTTCATTTTCTTTTTCCAAACTAAAAAGCGCTCTTGAAGATATAGCTACAACTAATTTGTTTTTTAAATCATATGCCATTTAAATCATCCTTTCTACTCGATATAATGTCAGATAACGTTCCCGCAGTTCTCGATGTTCGCTTGCTTATAGAAACGCTTTCTTTCCACCAAGATAAACATGTAAATCTCAAAATTACTACTGAAAACAGATGCGAATGTTGAGACACTGTCGTGTTATGCGAAGAATTTAAGGTTATTATATAATCGCCTTTATTTCACCTTATAAAGTTGAAATTGACTTCCTTTTTCAAAATTACCTTTAATGCAAATACTATTTATTCCTTTGTCGTTAGCGGCTTTAATTTTTGTTTCAACAATTCCACTTCCTATTTCCAGTTTCTCAAAATCTAAAATCAACTTTCCTTCATTTATTTGATGTGAATATATATATTCTACAATTTCACCCAACTGTATAATTTCACTTACATTTTTAGTGTTTTTATCATTTATATATTCATCGTAATTAAGAATACTAACTAATGGTAGCGATATACTTTCTATATCCTTTTCAACACATATTTCCATGTAATCTGAATATATTAAAAATAAATTATTATGATACACATGATTCTCCAATTTCATTGGAATATTATATATATAC
>JBARWW010000082.1:0-4643 GCA_049647005.1 Acidaminobacteraceae bacterium
TTATTGTTGGTGAGGTCCGTGGAAAAGAGGCTCTAGACATGTTGCAAGCTATGAATACTGGTCATGATGGATCCATATCAACTGGTCATGGAAATTCAAATTTCGATATGATGTATAGATTAGAAACCATGGTTATAGAAGGTTCAAAATTGCCTCTTATAAGTGTTCGTAGGCAGATATTTAGTGGTATAGATGTTCTCATTTATATAAAAAAATATCCTGGTGGACTTAGAAAGCTAGAGGAAATATCCTACCTTCATAAAATAGAGAATGAGCAGATAATATTAAAAAGACTGTACTTAAAATCTACAGGTGAAATTATGCAAATGCAAGATTTAGAAAAACTAGATAAAAAGGTTGGTTAAGGGTGTGAATAAAAAACTAACAGATTATATAAAAATAGATTTGAAAAGCATAAAGTTAAATGCTAACAGATACTTTTATTCTCTTGTAGTTACTTCCTTATATATCTTTGGATTTAAAGCTAGTATATATCTTGCACCAGCTTTAATGCTTCTATTTTTTTCTATAAATAGCTTGATAAGGGCCATGTATATACAAAAAAATCAAATTGTAAATTTAGAAGAGATACGTGACTTTGAGTATTCGATTATAATATCTCAGTCATCAGATGATGATTTAATTAGTTCAATCGAATATTATCTTGATCATTATAAAAAGGAAAGTAGCTTATATCTCGAAATCAAAAAACTAAATACAAGACTTTGTAATAATGGAAACTTAGAGAATGAAATTGTAAGTATGACTATAAGTAAAGAATTACGTAGTTTTCTAAAAGTTCTATCTTACACATTAAGCTCTGGTATGGATATAAAGAGGGTGGCCATTCTTGAATACGAGTCACTTATTAAGCGTGTTGAAGCTGAAAAAGAGATTTGGGCATCTTTTTCAGATAAGCGTCTTGAGATTATAATAATGATAATTATGCCACCATTTATTATATATATGGCAAAGATTGGTATGGCTGCAAATTTGCAAAGTGCTGACATATTTGAAGTAATTATATCAGCAGTAACAATACTTCTCATATGTCTAAGTTGCAAAATAATAGAAAATATAATTGGAGAAGAAAAATGATTTTTTTAATATCACTTATAGGATACATAATTTATTATAAAAAAATTGAAGCTCTAGTTATGCTAATAAAAAATAGTATTAGCTTAGAACAAAGGGAGCTTTTATATTGTAGTGACTTGAGCTTACTTGAGGAATCAAAAGAAATAAAAAAGTACATTGTAATGGCTACTATAATTATAGTGCTTATTGATTTCTTAATTATTAAAATGGGATATAGAAAAATATACATGCTTTCAAATTCCTTGATTTCACCAATTATACTATTTAGTTTATATAAGTTTGAAATCAAAAATAAATTTGATGAGACTTATAGAAAGTTGCATATGGAACTACCTATAGTCCTTCAACAAATGTATTGTCTTCTATCCATAGATTATGCACTAGAGGAGTCAATTAAAGAATCAAGCACAGATATAGTAGTAGAAGTATTAAAAAAGGAATTTGATGATATGTACAATAAGCTTTCAAGGGGTTATGACCTTTGTTTAGCACTTGATACATTCTTCTCAGATCTAAATAGCCAGTATATATTGCGCTTTAAAAGTGTACTTATATCCCACTATTACTACGGTGGAAGTTCTTCGAGAGAAAACTTTATAGCACTTATTTATGATCTGCTTGGCTATAGAGTATTACTGCTAAGAGAAGATGGTGAAAAGATAAAAGTAAAACTTATAATTCCAATTATCATAATATTTGTATCAACAATAGTAAGTTTAGCGCTACCAATAATATTAAATCTAAACGCCTAGATAAATAGGCATAAAAGGGGATGGAGAAATGATTGATAAACTAAAAAACAAAGTAATAAATAAATTTAAAGTAGTCAAAGATCAAGATGGCATGGGTACTATAGAGATGATTTTTTTAGTTGCAGTCTTACTTAGCTTGGCTATTTCGTTTGGTTATGGTATGAAAAAATTTGTTTCGGCACGTTTGGATGATTTAACAAATGAAGATACATTTGATAAAGTTGATCCAAGTAATATAGACAGTTGGATTAATAATGAAAATAAACAAATTGTTTTAGAAGATGGATCATATATAGAACTCGGTTCAAATATAATTTAAATAATCCTAAAGCAAGAGGCGTAAAATATGAGTAGCTACTATGCAAATTTAAAAATTGACGAAAAAATGGATTCGCTTTCGAAAAAAATATCTATTGAAATTGATAAATCTAATATTGATGAGTTTCAACTTAAGATGATTTTGAGTGGATGTAGCGGCCTTATAAAGCCAAGTGTCAAGTATGAAGAAAATAGTCTTATATTAGAATACGATGTATCAAATATGATTAATTTTGAAAAAATATTTAACACTAAAAAAAATGTTGCTGAAATAATTGATATTACACTCGATCTTATAGATATAGTGAATCAATCAACAAATCATTATCTAGATTATTCTTTATTTTTAATGGATAAAAAATTTATGTTTTATAATAGTATGAGTTCGCAGGTTATGCTTATATATTTACCTGTTCTAAATTTTACTGAGAGTGATATACTTCAGATCATTAAAAGCGAGATGTTTAAAGATGCAAGCAAGGCTTATCGTGAATTTGAGTATTCAAATTTGCTGTTTACCATAATGAGTTCATCTACGCTTATGGGGCTAAAACATTCGCTGATTGATCTTGAGTCAAAATTATATGATAAAAGTAAAGTCCATATTGATATAAGGGAAGAAGATGAGAGTAGATTTTTGCAAATTCACAAGCCTAAAATCATTAATGAAACAATAACATTAAAAGATGATAAAAAAATCAAATCTGAAGATTCTTCAGAAAAAATACTAAAAATAATAGTTATAGCTGTAGTTAGTATCTTAACTATATCAGTGTTTATATTTGGATCACTTAGCTTAAAACTTCCCCTTATTCCAAGTATTATAGTTGGAAGTATTATTTCTCTACTAGTAACTGTACTGATCTTCAAATTGATTGAAAAAAAATCAAGAGCAGATTTAAAAGATGAATTAGCTATTAGTTATAAAAGTGAGGATAAAAAAATTGAGAAGGGGGATATAAAAAAAGTTGTGACCGGACCAAAAACAATTCTAATTAGTGACCTTAAAAATAAATACAAGTTAGTTAATCTTGACAGTGGAGAGGTTCATCCACTTATTTTTAGTAGTAGTAACATAGTATTACTGGGTAGATCAAACTTAGCTGATATATATATTGAAGAAAGCTCGATAGGACGAAACCATCTAAATATAATAAATAAATCAGAAGAAATTTATATGTGTGATAATAATAGTCTGAATGGAACTTTTATAAACGAGATGCAGCTAAAGCCACTAAGAAATTATCTGACTCGCGATGGCGATATAATATGTGTAGGTGAAACTAAATTAAAACTTCAAATTGGCTAAATTTATTAAAGTCGAAAATCTATGAGGAAATAAAAATCTTCATAGATTTTTTGTTTGTAAAAATTAAATTTTACTAGTGTATTAGAAATTCATGAATTAATCACACCCATTTACTAAATGTCCATTTATTTAATCACTTCAAAGATTCTTAAAGACTTTTAATGTAAGGCTGAGAAGAGTATAATGAAAAATGATAGAAAATATATAAAAACGTTAAATAAATTTTATATAGAGCATAAATAGACATATAAAAGAATACTTGGAGGAATTAAATATGAGAAAAATGCGAAGTGGTGTATTTTTAACACTTGCGGTAACTATGATTATGAGTTTTAGTGCGTGTGAAAGCAGTGAACTTGGTGGAGATGTTTTAGCTTTAACAAAGCCTGTTAAAATCGTGAGTGTGAAAAATGAAATGTTCGATGATTATATTACTTACATAGGAAGTGTAAACTCACAGAAAACAGTTAAGCTTGGATTTAAATCAAGTGGGAAACTCTCAAAATTAAATGTTAAGATAGGAGATAAGATAGAGGTGGGAACAAGTCTTGCAACTCTAGAACCTATAGATATAAATTTTGCGCTTGACGATGCACGTTCGCAGTTCAATTCAGCAAAATCACAGGTAAAAAAAGCAAAAGATACAATGGCATTTATGGAAAGCACCTACCTAGATCTTGGAAAGTTATATGAGGCAGGAAGTATATCAAAACAACAATTAGACGAATCAAAACTTAAGTTTGATATTGCAACTTCTGATTATAACTTAGCACAAAGTTCACAGTCGCAGGCCCAAATAAATTTAAATCAAAAGCTAGATTTAAAAGGTGAACTTAATCTTAAATCACCTGTTGAAGGTATTGTGTTGGATATTATAAATGAATCAGGTGAGATTATAGGCGCAGGTCAACCGGTTATAATTATTAGAAATAATAATCAAACAGCTGTAGTTGGTGTAAATCAAGAAGATCTGGGTAAAATAGATTTAGATACAAAGGTGAGTGTTGCTATAGATGAAAGTAATCAAAATGGAACTATAATTAGGATTTCTGAAGTACCAGACTCTGCAACTAGAACCTATGAAGTTGAAGTTATGCTTGGAAAATCAGATGTTCCACTTGGAGCAATTGGAGAAGTTAAATTTATAATTGGTGAATTTACAGGAA
>JBARWW010000083.1:0-16210 GCA_049647005.1 Acidaminobacteraceae bacterium
ATGTACTTGGTAGTAAAATGTTTGAGAGTTTTGCAGAAGAACTAGACATACCTTTCAAAAGAATAGGTTCCTTAGTTTGCGCATACAATGATAAAGATATTAAAATATTAGAAGAATTAAAACAAAATGGTGAATTACTTGGAGTAAAAGGACTAAGAATAGTTGATAGACCAGAACTTTTTAAAATGGAACCCAATATAAACAAAAGTGTAATATCAGCACTTTACGCTCCAAGTGCAGCAATAACAGAACCGTGGGAAGTTGCCATAGCATGTGTAGAAAATGCTATGGATAATGGAGCCAAGTTAAAACTCAATTTTCTAGTCGATAATATAAGAAAAAAAGATGATTATTTTGAGATAAATAGTAAAACTGAATGTATAAAATCACATTACATTGTAAATGCAGCAGGTGTATATGCCGATAGAATTTATAAGATGGTTAATGAAAAATCAGAGTTTTCAATTCATCCTCGAAGAGGAGAATATTTTCTGTTAGATAAATCAACAAATGGATATGTAAAGCATATAATGTTTCCTTGTCCATCAAAACTTGGAAAAGGAATACTTGTTCTTCCTACTGTAAATGGAAATATACTTATAGGGCCGGATTCGGAGAATCTAGGTGACAATCAAAAAGAAGCAAAGGAAACAGTTGGTGAAAGACTTGACTACGTAAAAGAAGCTGGATGTAAGTTAATTGAAAAAATACCATTTGGAGATAATATAACCACCTTCTCAGGGCTAAGAGCCCAGCCTTCTACAGATGATTTTTTAATAGGAGAGAGTGAAATAATTGGATTCTTTAACGTAGCGGGTATAAAATCACCTGGATTATCATGTGCTCCTGCTATTGGCCTTCATATGACTGAACTAGTAGTCAAAAGTTTTAATAAGCTAACTGATGGACTTAAACATATAGAAAAAAAAGAAAATTTTAATAGCACAAGAAAAGCGCTTAGAAGGTTTAGTGAGTTATCAGACGCAGAAAGAAGTGTATCTATTAAAGAAAATCCTCTATACGGGAACATTATATGTCGGTGCGAGTTGATTAGTGAAGCAGAAATTGTAGATTCTATTCATAGAAATTGTGGCGCTAGAAGTATAAATGGAGTTAAACGACGTGTAAGACCAGGAGCCGGAAGATGCCAAGGTGGATTTTGTAGTCCAAGAGTGGTAGAAATTTTATCAAGAGAGCTTAGTATAAAAATAGAAGATGTAGTATATGAAACAAAAAATTCATATATATTAACTGGAAAAACTAAATCCTATATTCCAGAGCCTGAGTTTGTGTAAAGTTTTATAAGAGATTACCATATGGTATTTATGCAAATTTTAATTGGATTATGATATCATGAAATATATTAAAAAACATGGAGGTCATATGAGTTTTATAGTAGAGTTAAGTTTAGACGATTACGCTTTTGAAGTAGATGCTGGGGAAGGATTTGTATTAGTATCTTTTTATGGCAAAAATTGTGCACCATGTAGAGAACTTTTTCCAATTATTGAGATTTTAGCTGATGAATATAAAGGAAAGATGAAGTTTTGTAGAATAAATGTAAATGATAATAATAATATGGAAATTGCAAAAGAACTCAAAGTAATGGGACTTCCAACGGTAATTATATATCATCATGGTGAGATTGTTTATAGGGAAACGGGCTTCCAAAACAAGATATCATTTGATAAATTATTTAAAGAACTTTATATAGTCTAGGAGAGACTATATTAGATTAATATATGAAAAATGGGGTAGAAATGTATTAGGAGGTGTTGTTATGAAAATTATTATAAGTAGTGATGCGAAAGAGTATCTACATTCTCATAAGCATAATGACATAATGCTAAAACTTCTTCATACGGATTGTTGTACAGGTAATATTAACAGTAGGAATCCCAATATTAGTTATCACAAACCTAAAAGAATTGACGATTTCAATATGTATGAAATTGATGATTTCAAGTTTTATATTGGAAAAGATGTAGAAGCATATGATGATACACTCGAATTTGTACACGAGAAACTTATGGGTAAGAACGCATGTCATGTAAAAGGTTTAAAACTTGATAATGTAACCGTTATGTAAACTTTAAAAAACTGCAACTTTGTTGCAGTTTTTGTCGATTATATTTGAAATAAATATAAAAAACAAATATTTGTATGATATTATGTAGACATTTTGTAATATATAAATTAATATATGTAGTTAGAGTATGATATAGGGAGGATAATATGATTAATGAACTAACAAATTCACCAAATGGAAAATTAGGAATTATTGCTCTTGAAAGTTGTAAAGAGTTAGGTGATAAAATCGATAAGTACTTATGCGGTGTTCATAACGTTGGAAACTACTGTGAATCGGTTCTAATTGATGTTGATGAAGTAAGATTCTCAAATGGTGAAGGTAAAGTTGTAATTGAGGAAAGTGTTCGTGGTAAAGATATCTTTATACTATGTGATGTTGGAAATTATAGCTGTACTTATGATATGTTTGGTTTTAAAAATCATAAAGGTCCAGATGAGCATTTTCAAGATATAAAAAGAGTTGTATCTGCTCTAAATGGTAGAGCTAGAAGAGTTACTGTTATAATGCCTCTTCTATATGAAGGAAGACAACATAGAAGAAAAAAAAGAGAATCGCTAGATTGCGCACTTGCACTTCAAGAACTTGAAAGATTAGGTGTTCAAAGCATTATTTCATTTGATGTACATGATCCAAATGTTCAAAATGCTACTCCACTAGTGTCATTCCAAAATATATATCCAACATTTGAGATAGTTAAGAAGTATATGAGTATTGAAAAAGAAAATATATCTGATGATACAAAGATGATGGTTATTAGTCCAGATACAGGTGCTATGGATAGATCAATTTATTATTCAAGTATTCTTGGAGCAGATGTTGGATTATTTTACAAAAGACGTGATTATTCAAAAGTTGTTGGAGGTAAAAACCCAATAGTTCAGCATGAATACATGGGTAGGGACGTAGATGGTCTTGATGTTCTTATAACTGATGATATGATAGCTTCTGGTGAATCGGTGATAGATATAGCTGTTGAACTAAAAAAAAGAAATGCTAGGAAAATAACAGTTGCAACTACATTCGCCTTATTTACCGAGGGTGTTGAAAAATTTAATGACTATCATAAAAAGGGCATAATTGATAGAGTGTTTTCAACAAACTTAACTTATATACCTGATGAAGTTAGAAATGCTAAGTGGTTTGAAGAAGTTGATATGTCAGAATATATATCAAAAATAATAGATAGTCTTAATTTAGATAGATCAATTGCGCCACTATTAAATGACACTACAAATATAGAAGCATATATGAAAAAAGAGTTAAAAGATTAAAAGATAATTAAAAGATAGTATAGGCCGCTAATCTATTTTTAGAGTTAGCGGTTTTGTTTATATTACAAACTTTAGTTAAGTTATTTACAAATAGAGAAATAACAAATTTTTAATTGTAAAATTAAAGTTACCCATTTATTTAATAAAAAAATAAATATTCTTCGTTAGCATATGTTAAACTAAGTAAGACCTGAATTTTTAAATATAGATGAGCGTAAAAACTATATTTGATTACAAATAATAAAGAATGTAAAAGGATGTTTTTAGGTATGGAAGGATTGTATGATAAGGAAATCACATGTCCAGTATGTGATCAAAAATATAAAACAAAAAAAGTTAAATCAGCTGCAGTAAGAATAGATAAAAAAGACAGTGATTTTTGTATGCACTTTAAAACTGTGAACCCACTGTATTACTCAGCTTATGTATGTCCACACTGCGGATATTCATCTACTGAAAAAAACTATGAGAAGATAACAAACGCTCAGAAGAGTCTGGTTAAAAATAAAATATCAGCAAGGTGGAATGGAAAAAACTATGGTGGAGAAAGAAGTTTTGATCAGACTATAGAGGTTCATAAACTTATAATGTTAAATTATAAAATTATGGGTTATGCTGATAGTGAAATGGCAAAACTTTGTCTTAAGTTTGCCTGGTTCTATAGATATCAAAAGGATGAAGAAAGTGAAATTTCATATCTAAAAAATTCGCTTATGTATTTCGAAAAAGCATATTATTCAGAGAGGCTTGATGAAGATCCAGAAAATGAATTAAATATACTCTATCTTATGGGTGATATAAACAAGAGACTTGGAGAATATTCAAAGGCTATAGGATGGTTTCAAATGGCACTTCAGCATGAGTATCTTGCAACTTCAAAAACCATGGAAAAAACGATTAGAGACTCTTGGTCTGAAACAAAAGAATTAAGTTTAGAAGAAAAAAATAAAATTATATAAAAAAATGATATACTTAAGGGTAATGTTTACGATTATAATTAAATACAATATAAAGCGATATAGGAAGAGGATTAAAAATGAAAAACAAGAAAAGAGTAGTTAAAAAAGAAGCAAAAAAAGACGTGAGGAAAGATGTTAAGAAAGACTTTAAGAAAGACGTTAAGAATGAAGTTAAAAAAGACGTGAAGAATGAAGAAATTAAGAGAGAAATCAGAAAAGACGCAAAGAAAGACTTTAAGAAAGACTTTAGAAGAGATGTAAAAGAAGAAATAAAAAAAGACATTAAAAAAGAAGCAAAAAAAGTTGTTGAAGAAGCAAAAAAAGTTGAAATAATAACAAAAAGTTTTAAGGACTACGGATTTGATGAGAGAATTCTTAAAGCACTAGATGCACTAGAATATGAAAATCCACTAGAAGTTCAACATGCTACAATCGATAAGATTATGGCAAAAAAAGACCTTATTGTAAAATCTCAAACTGGTAGTGGTAAAACTGCTGCGTTTGCAATACCTTTATGTGAACAAATTGATGAAGAGAAAGATGCAATTCAGGTTCTTGTACTTGCTCCAACAAGAGAGTTGGTGGTTCAAGTTAAAGAAGATATTAATAGTATTGGTAGGTTTAAAGGTATTAGAACTTTAGCGATTTACGGCAAAGAGTCTATTGTCGAGCAGAGAAATGAACTTAAAAAAATGCCACATGTTGTTGTTGCAACTCCTGGTAGAATGATGGACCACATAATAAGACGTAATGTTAAACTTAAAGAGCTTAAGTTTTTAGTAGTTGACGAGGCTGATGAGATGTTCCTTATGGGATTTCTTGAGCAGCTAGAGTCTATTATTGCTAAGGTGCCAGAAGATATTATTACCCTATTATTCTCAGCTACTATATCTGAGAAAGTTGAGTATGTAACTAAAAAGTATATGAAAGATCCAGAATTTATAGATGTTGAATCTAGAGTAAGCACACTTCAGAAAATTTCACAGTTATACTACGCTGTAGATGGACTTAGCAAAGTTGACTTTATGAAAAAGATGCTTAGACAAGAGATGCCAAGAAAAGCTATAGTCTTTTGTAATACTAGAGATCAGGTTGATAAATTATTTGATATTCTTAAGAAGTGGGAGCCACTTACTTGTTCTATACATGGTGGAATGGAGCAGGATGTTAGACTTGATAAGATCCAGTCGTTTAAGAATGGAGAGTATAAAGTTATGATTGCTACAGATATTGCAGCAAGAGGTATTCATATCAATAAATTAACTCACATAATAAACTATAGTGTTCCATTTGAGCATGAACAGTATGTTCATAGAATTGGTAGAACTGGTAGAGTTGGTAAAACTGGTATTGCTATAACTATAGTAATGCCAAGTGAAATGCAGAGGTTTGATGATCTTCAAGAGTTCTTAGGATATGATATACCATGTAAAGGTGGTATGGTTCCAAAAACTCAAAGTAGAAAAAAAGCTCAGGCTGAAGTTACTAACAAAAGACAAAGATATAAAGTGGATAGTAACCGTCGAAATAAGGTTATTCTAGAAATAGATGCAGGTTTTATGAATGCTAAGATAAAGTCTGGCCTTCTTTTAACTGCACTTAGATCTATACCTGATATTGCAAATGGTGATATAGGAAAGATTGTTGTTAAAGACAAAAGCGCTAGATTTGAAGTGTTTGATGGTAAAGAAGCTGTGGTAATTAAGGCACTTAAAAGCAAAAAAATTAAAGGTAATATTTACAAAACGAAAAGAGTAAATCAAATGTAAGTATTGACTATGATGCTAAAAGATCTAAGTATTAGTGATGTTATAATCACTTTGCTTAGGTCTTTTTTATTTAATATGCTTAAAATAGTAAAATAAAAGTTAAATGTGGTGTGTATTTTATATGTATAAAATATTAAATAAAAATAAATTTTTATGGACTTATTACTTTTTGATGTGAAATAGTTTACACTTATAAATAGATAAGTAAGAGAATCAGTTTTGTGGGAGGTTATTATGCCAAATTTTAATGAGTACAAGTATGAAAGACCAGATATTAAAAACTTAGAAAGATTATTTAAAAAATCAATTGTTGATTTTAGCACTGCAACTTCAGAGGATATTCAAAACGAAGTATTAAAAACAATTACTTCAATTAGAAATAACTTTGAGACGATGTCGGTTTTAGTAAATATTAGATATACAGTAGATACTAATGACAAGTATTACTCAAGCGAGATGGAATACATAGATGAAATCACACCTATATATGAAGGCTTAATTACAGAGTTTTATAAAGCTTTAATAGTATCTGACTATAGACCAGAGTTAGAAGCTAAATGGGGCAATCAATTATTTGATTTAGCTGATCTTCAGATTAAAGTATTTAATGATTCAATTATTGAAGATAAACAAAATGAAAACAAACTAGTTACAGAGTACTCAAAACTTAAAGCTAGTGCAAAGATGATATTTGATGGAGAGGAAAAAAATCTTTCTCAAATGCAACCTTATCTAGAGTCTAAAGATAGAGAAATTAGAAAAAAAGCATGGGATGCTACTACAGCATTTTATCTTGACAATGAAAAAGCATTTGATGATATATACGATAAATTAGTTAAACTTAGACATAGGATGGCACTTAAGCTAGGCTATGAAAACTTTGTCGAGCTTGGTTACGATAGACTTGGTAGAAGTGACTACGACTCTAAGATGATTAAGGGCTATAGAGAGCAAGTTTATAATAGTATTGTTCCATTAGCTGAGAATTTAAGAGCTCGCCAAGCAAGAAGACTTGGGTTTAATTCACTTAAATACTACGATATTGCATTAGATTTTATATCAGGTAACCCAAGTCCAAAGGGAGATTCAAATTGGATTGTAGATCAAGGTAAATCTATGTACTCAGAGATGTCTAAGGAAACTAATGAATTCTTTAACTTTATGTTAGATAACAAACTAATGGACTTAGAAGCTAAAAAAGGTAAAGATGGCGGTGGATACTGTACGTTTGTAAACGATTACAAGGCGCCGTTTATATTCTCAAACTTCAATGGAACATCTGGTGACGTAGATGTATTAACTCATGAAGCAGGTCACGCCTTCCAAGTTTACAGAAGTAGAAATCAAGAAATGCCTGAGTATGTATGGCCAACATATGAAGCTTGTGAAATTCACTCTATGAGTATGGAGTTCTTAGCATGGCCTTGGATGGAAAATTTCTTTAAGGAAGATGTAGATAAGTATAAGTTTTCTCACCTAAGTTCATCTTTACTATTTATTCCTTATGGTGTATCGGTAGATGAATTCCAGCACTTTGTATATGAAAATCCAAAGGCTACTCCTGATGAGCGTAAGGCAAAATGGCGAGAAATCGAGAAGAAATATTTGCCTCATAGAGATTACGATGAAAACGACTTCCTTGAGCGTGGTGGATTCTGGTTTAGACAATCGCATATATTTGCAGATCCTTTTTATTATATTGATTATACCTTAGCTCAAGTTTGTGCATTTGAATTCTGGGATAAGTCGAACAAAGATAGGGAAAAAGCATGGAATGACTACCTAAGATTATGCGATGCTGGTGGATCTAAACCATTCTTAGAACTTGTTGAACTAGCAGGACTTGTGAACCCATTTGTTGATGGGTCGATTGCGAAGATAACAAAGCCAATCTCAGATTATCTTGAATCTGTGGATGATAGTAAATTTTAGATAAAAACTTTAATGTATGTGTACCTAAAAATCATAAAAGTAGCTTATAGGCATATATCACTAGAAATACTTACTTTAAGTAAATCAAGTGATATATGCTTTTAAAATTCACGAGTATTGAGTTTAAGTATAGTATACCTTTCAAAAGTATAGTCACATATGTTATAATTACGTGTGAAATAAAATAGGTGAGGTAGTGATTAAAATGAGAAAATTGACGTATATTCAGCTTCTAAATAGAACTCTTGAAATTTATCTAGATAAGAGTGCAACAGAGGCCTTTGAATTTATAGAATCCAACTATGTTGGTGTAATTGGAAATGAAGCACAAATATATAATTTTAGATATGCACTTTCAGCAGCGTGTGAGCTTAAGGAAGTTTCTATGACTCTTTTAAAAGAGGCTGTAATTGACAAAGGTTACTGGTATAGCTTTGACTATCTAAGGAAAGACCAAGATTTGAAAACACTTAGAAATGATAGAGAGTTTAAAAACATCCTAAACATATGTAAAGATAGAGAAAAACTTAATAAATCAAGTAATGAGTTTCAATTTAGACTTTCTGATGTAACCGACATGTATTCAATTAGTGAATTTATTGTAAAAGAAGAAGGCATCATGGCTTTAGCTAAAGAAAACGTTTTAGTATCCTTCCATGGAGATCAGGAGAGTGCTAAGCTGACATTACCTTATTGGAATTCAAAAACTTTAGATGACTATACTAAAATATTTCCACAGTCACAGGAAATATTATTTTCCGATGCATATGGTTGGGATGACTTAGAGAAGTGTTCAGATACTATAAAAGAGTTTGATCAAAATATAAGTAATATTTGGTCAAGTGATAATAAAATTATAGGTGGATTTTCTGCTGGTGCGAGAATTGCTCTTTACTCACTACTTCTTGATAAAATTGATGCAAAAGGATTTATATTTGTATCTCCTTGGCTTCCAGAAGTACGAAGTTGGGATATGTTGTTCGAGAAGCTTCAGGGACGAGGAATTAAGTTTTATATCGTTTGTGGCGAAAGAGATGAAGACTGTTATGAGTCGACACTAGATTTTGTTGAAACGCTTAATGCATATGAAATAGATCACATGTTTCGTGTAGTTGAAGATTTAGACCATGATTATCCTGCTAACTTTAACGAGATAATTGAAGAAGCTGTAAAATTCATTAATGGTTAATCAAAAGAGCGTTCATAATTGAACGCTCTTTTTGTATAAACTTTTGCTTAAAAAAAGTCTTTTTCTAACACATTAAGAAAACAATTATATGTTTCTATTATGTAGCCGAAAATATCCTATGATGATAAATTTTTTGAAAGATTTAGATTATCTAGTCGTGGGTATAAAAGTAACATAGTTAAGGTGGTGTTTCTATGAAAATAAAAAAATTGAAAGTTTTGATTAGTAAATATTGTGATGTGCTAAATATTCCTGCGTCAAAGAGACCAACCTTTGATGTATTGGATACTTTGGATAAAAGAGTTGAACTCGACTATATAGAAGGTGAATATTGGTATATTGCAAATGATAAAGTGAATCGCTTTAATAATAGTTCAACTACTGATAGTGAGGAATTGTTATACTGGATTTTTTCTGATATAACTTTTAATATTGCTGAGGAAGAATGTAAATCAAATAAATATGATGAGCAATCAAAATATAACTTAGATTTGGCAAGTAAGCAATTAGATCTGATGCTAAAGTTAGATAAAAATATGTATAAGTTACTTAAGGAACATCACCTTAGATTAATAGAAATGCTTGATGATTGATGGATAAGTAATTGTAATTATTTTACCAATAATTTATAATTATAAGTGAGCTAATAGATTGAGTTGATTTTATGACTTGATTATAAAAATTCGGAGGTGACGTATGGCTTCAAAACAATTTGTTTTATTTAAATTAGACGCAGAGGAATACGCGATATCTATTGAGGAAGTTAATGAAATTACGGATATTCAAGATTCAAGCAGCATACCAGAATCAGAAAACTATATTGATGGGGTTATAAACCTTAGAGGTGAGGTTATTCCAGTTATAAGTTTAAGAAGAATATTTAATCTTGAGGAAAGCAGTCGAGGTGAAGATCAGAAGATAATTGTAGCTGGTAAAGAGAAAAAAGGATACATAATCGATGAAGCTACATATGTTTTAACTATAGATGAAGATGATATAGTATCTGTTGACAACATTGTATTAGGTACAGGTCTAACTATGTTAGTTGGAGCTGCAAAGTATGAAAATAGGATAATACAAATATTAGATTTAAATCAAATAGGACTTGAGTAAATATACTTAAGTCTTCTTTGCTTATTATGTTTGTAATGAGTCCAAAGTAGTTATAAATAAGTGGTAAAGCTTATTTCATTTTATTGATGATCGAAGATTACTATTTAGGAGGTAAAAATGAAAAGAATATTTACAGTTTTATTGCTATTAGTGCTATTGGTAAGTTTAGTTGGGTGCACGGCAAAGACAGAAGAAAGTACGCTAGATAAAGACGTAATAAGGGTTGGTATGGAACTAAAGTATCCACCTTTTGAAACTAAATCGGCAGATGGACAACCTGAAGGTGCATCAGTTATGCTTGCAAATGCACTTGGTGAGTATCTTGGAAAAACAATTGAGATAGTTGATACACCTTACGCAAGTCTTATACCATCACTTGAATCAGGTAGTATTGATATTATAATCTCATCTATGACAATTACAGAAGAAAGAGAAAAGATAGTAGATTTCTCTGATCCTTATACAACTAGCCAACTTATGATGTTAGTTCATAAAGATTCTGTGGTTAAGTCAGTAGAAGACTTAAATGACTCAGCAGTAATTATAGCTTCTAAAACAGGAACTATTGGTGCACTTTGGGCAGCAAGTAATGCTCCTAATGCAACTATTAAAAATATTGATGAGGAATCAAGTGCAGTTTTAGAAGTTGCACAAGGTAAAGCAGATGTATTTATTTATGATCCATTATCTATAATTCGTCATAATGAAAATTATCCAGATACAACAATTGCTCTTTTAGAGCCACTTCCAAATACAAAAGGTTGGGGAATAGCTCTAAGAAAAGGAGAAGAGGATTTTAGAATTAAGTTAAACGAATTTATTAAGACTGCAAAAGAAGATGGAACTTATGACAACATTAGAGATATATATTTAAAAGAAAAAGTTAAAGAATTTGAGAATTACGGAATAGAATTTTTCTTTTAAAAAATAATAGGCTAACGAAATATAGTTTAGCAAATATTTATTGTATTGATAAAAATTATAACTAAAAATGAACTATATATGGTTGGTGTATACGCCCACCATATAAACGAAGGATGAGATATATGAAAAAATTAGGGAGCTTTTTAGTAGCAATAGGTGTATATATATCCTTCTTTTATTTTGTAATGGTAAGATCCATTGATAAATCAATGGATTTTGCAGTTTATAGTGAGTATGCAGAAGTTATATTTAAGGGTTGGATAACAACTATTCAGATAAGTGTAATTTCAGTACTTTTATCATTAATTGTTGGGCTTATATTATTTTTTATGCAAGAATCAAAATCACAAATATTAAGGTATCTCTCAGAAATTCATAAAACAATTATATTTGGAACACCTCTAATTGTTTTAGCAACAGTAGCTTATTATTATATTGGCTTTGCATTTGGTATAGAATCAAGATTTTGGGTTGGCGTAATTACACTTGCACTTTATATAGGAGCTTATATAGCTGATATATATAAAGGTGCCATTGAATCAATTCATAAAAATCAACTGCAAGCAGCAACTATGTTTGGTTTTAGCAGATATCAAACTTATAGATACATTATATTCCCACAAGTTGTTATGAGTATATTACCTCCACTTGCAGGTCAATTTGCTTTAACAGTTAAAGGTAGTGCCTTATTATCTTATATGGCGACAGATGAGTTTTTCAATACTATAAAAACAGTTCAATCAGTATCGTTTAGATACTCAGAGGGTTTTGTATTAGTAGCATTAGGATATCTTATTATAACTATTCCGTTAATTAGACTTATTAGATATCTTGAAAATAGATTAAATTATAGGATGTAGATATTATGAAATTAGAAATTAGTAAATTAGATAAAATTTATGATCAAAAAAAAGTTTTAGACGACATTAATTTGAAAATAAAAGATTTTAGTGTTTTAGCTTTTATAGGTGCATCGGGTAGTGGAAAGTCAACGTTACTTAGACTAATTGCAGGACTTGAACCATTTGAGGGCGGAACAATCCATCTTAACAATAGAGATATAGCAAGTGAAAATTTAATTGAACATAGAAAAAATATTGGATTTGTATTCCAAGACCATAATTTATTCAATCATTTGTCAGTTATGGAAAATTTATTTTTAGTGCTTGAAAAGGTACATAAAAAAAATAGAAAAGAAGTTACGCCTATGCTAATGGAGCTTCTAGAAAAATATGATTTAATTGATCATAAAGATAAACTTCCACATCAACTAAGTGGTGGACAATCACAAAGGGTTTCAATTGTAAGAGCCTTATCAATTGATCCGGAATTAATTCTTTTAGATGAGCCAACATCATCTCTTGATCCAATTTTGACATATGAAGTACTTGAAGGTATAAAGAAACTTGTTCAAGATAGTAAAGACTTCATACTTGTAACTCATGAGATTGGATTTGCTAAAAATATAGCAGATTATATAGTGTTTATTGATGAGGGTAAAATAGTTGAACATGGTCCAAGTGAAATTCTTGATGCTCCCCAAAGTGATAAGTTAAAGGATTTCTTAGCAAAGATTTTGACGTTTCATATAAATGAGCAGACAAAGGCTGGATGAATGTCAAAGAAAACAAATTTAAAATTACTATAATAAAACTCTTGTATATATTTTATCTAAGGATGAATCTGTGCAAGAGTTTCTTTTTTAGATGATTATTAACGCTTTATTAACGTAAAAAAGGATGCTAAAAGAATCCTTTTCAAAGTTGATAGATTATAAAATTAACTTATCTTTTTTCAGTTTTAGCATAATCAGTAGTCATCCACCAGTCAGCATTTTTAATTTCTAATCTTTCAGGGTTAAATCCTGGGTCTAAACCACGAAAATTTTGCTCTTCCTAATCTTTAAGTGTTGCAAAAGCAGCTATATTAACTTTTTTAATGAGTAAATCAGACAACCTTGAAAAATTAAGAAGATTATCAATGATTTTATTTGATCTTTCAACAGAAGATTCTATAGTTTTTATAACTTTAAGCTGAATATAATCATCTTTGTCTATCTTTGATTTTAATATATAGTCGTAATTTCTAATTAATCCTAGTGGGTTTCTTATTTAAGCTATATATGACCTTGTTTATTATTGAGTGCATAATAATTTCATATTTTGGTAAGCTTAGAACTTCATTTTTTTCTAAAAATTCAATACTTGCCTCATAATCTTTAGTATAAACGTAATAAACTGAGTCAAGTTTAGATTTTAAAAATTCTATAACATAGTCACCACGTTGAGCTGCAATTTTTTTATAGTTAAGGTCGAAAACATTATTTATAGAAGTGTCATCTGCTCTTTTTAAAATAATAGATCGTTGGGTATATATTGGATCTGAAAATATAAAATTTCTGATCTAATTTCTGATGGGAACATATCACATAAGTGTGATTCACCTGATCTTAATGAGTTTAAGGCGGATTCCCAAATCATAGGTTTAATTTCAATTTCAGTTTCAAGTTCGATTGAAAGAGATCTTATATAATCAAGTACAATGCCTCGGTATTGACCCGTTGAATCATCAATAAACCTAAGTGGTGGTGAGTTGTTATCAGCAGCATATATAAGATTATCTTTTTCCTTTAAAAATTTTTTTCTATATTGGTAAGTGCGCTACTATTTCTGAAGAGTTCAATTAAAGTTACGTTATATTCAATTTCAAAGTAACAGTTGGAAAAAAATTATTATGGCAATAAATAATACCATGATGGAACCTAATTTTTTCTTCATTATGACCTCCGCAGATATGCAAACTTGATTTATTTTATCATAAAATACGAAATGTTGTTGACAGATCTAAAAAAAAAAGATAAACTTTGGTTAATTAAATAACATACTTCAGGGTCGGGTGAAATTCCCAACCGGCGGTAAAGTCCGCGAGCCTTAGGGTTGAACTGGTGAGATTCCAGTACCGACAGTAAAGTCTGGATGGAAGAAGTGTAATTTGTATATAAATACGTGTATAGACCCGAAGATTTTTTTATCTTCGGGTTTTTTGTATGGCAATAGTCGTTCTTTAGCATTGTGATACAAAGGTCTAGATAGTGCACATCTAGACTTAGGACGTAAAAACTATAAATTTTCAGGCGACTTCTAAAATTAGGGAGTCGCTTTTTGTATATAAACACACGAAAATAAATGAGGTGAGTAAATGGATTTTATGAAAGAGGCATATGAGTTAGCAAGAAAAGGACTATATACTAGCTACCCAAATCCAATGGTTGGAGCGTTGATTGTACATAATACAAAGGTTATAGGCCGTGGCTACCATGAGGAGTATGGTGAAAACCACGCTGAAAAGAATGCCATAGAAGATGCATATGACAATGGATATGGAAATTTAATTAAAGAATCAACTATGTATGTAACGCTTGAACCATGTAATCACTATGGCAAAACACCACCATGTGTTGAATTAATTATAAAAGAGAAAATAAAAGCAGTTCATATATCACAATTAGATGTAAATCCACTTATGCAAGGTAAGTCGGTTCAGATATTAAGAGATAATAACATAAGTGTTACTACAGGTGATATGTCTGAGCATGGAAGAGAGCTTAATTCAAAATTTATAAATAGATTTGAAGGTGATAGAGCGTATGTAACGTTGAAAACAGCTACAACTTTGGATGGCAAAATTGCATCTAAAAATTATGATTCTAAGTGGATTACATGTGATGATTCTAGAAAAAGAGTGCATGTACTTAGAAAAAACAACGAAGCTATACTTACGTCGTACAAAACTGCGAACATTGATAATGCCAAGCTAAACATTAGGCATGTAGAGTCTAAAAAAAATCCAATTCCAGTTATTATAGATCGTGATTTAAAAACAAATAGAAATCTAGATTTATTTGATCTTCATAATAAGGTATTGATAATAACATCGAAAAAAAATATAAATAGTAAAAATAAAATCAAATTTGATTGTGAAAATAATAAAGCAAATGTTGTCTATATACATGTTGAATTTAAAAGTGATAAAAAGAAGCTTGATTTAGAAGAAGCTCTAATTAAACTAAGAAATCACGATATATTCTCTGTACTTGTTGAGGCAGGAGGTGGAGTTGCTTGGGAACTTTTAAAAGAAAATCTAGTTGACGAATACTACGCATTTATAGCATCTAAGATAATTGGTGGAAGAGATTCTATTTCATCGGTTGCCGGCCAGGGTTTTGACAGAATATCTGATAGTTTTAAACTTAAATTCACAGACGTAGAAGTTATAGGAACAGACATACTTATTAGGGGGAAATGCTTATGTTCACAGGGATAATTGAAGAAGTTGGAACAGTAAAGTCTATCAAAATATCTGCTGAAGGCATGGAGCTAGAAGTATCTAGTGAAAAGCTACTTATGGGATCAAAGGTAGGAGATAGCATAGCTGTAAATGGTGTTTGTATAACAGCAAAAAAAATAGGTAGTAATATGTTTATAGGTGATGTGATGAAGGAAACATTAAGTGCTACTTCTCTTCAAAACTTAAAAGCTAATCAGAAAGTTAATTTAGAGACGGCCTTAACACTAAGCAAACCTATGGGTGGACACTTTGTTCTTGGTCATGTTGATACTACAGGCATAATTAGTAAGATTGCAAAAGAAGGTTTTGCTAAAGTTGTAGATATATCTTATCCAAGTGAGTTTAAAAAAAACCTGATAAATAAAGGAAGTATCGCAGTTGATGGCGTTAGCCTTACAATTCATAAGCTTACAGATTTGTATCTACAAATTAAGCTTATACCTCATAGTACGAGCGAAACTAACCTATCAAGTATCTCTGAAGGTGACTTAGTTAATCTAGAGTTTGATTTTTTAGGCAAATATGCACTAAATATGTTTATGGGAGTTAAACAAGAAGAAAGTAGTAGTAATATATCTAAAAGTTTTTTAGCAGAAAATGGTTTTTTATAAATA
>JBARWW010000084.1:0-2492 GCA_049647005.1 Acidaminobacteraceae bacterium
CTGATAAAGAAGCTGAAGTATTTAGAAAAAGCATTAGAAAAAGCTAGAAAAGAGATACTAACAGCAACAGAGGGACAAATAATAAAATTGAAAAAAGAGATTGAATTCTTAATAGTACAGTTAGAAGAAGCTGAAAGTAACAAAAGAGCTATATCTCAAGCTCAGATAACAAAGTCAGGATTTGTATATGTAATTAGCAACGTTGGTGCATTTGGTGAAAATGTGTATAAAATCGGAATGACTAGGAGACTAGAGCCGTTTGATAGAATTACTGAGTTAAACGGACCATCAGTACCTTTTAAATTTGATGTTCATGCAATGATATTCTCGAAAAATGCACCAAATTTAGAAACGTTACTTCACAAAAAATTATCTAAGCATAAAATGAATAGAGTAAACACTAGAAAAGAGTTCTTTGAAGTAGACTTGAAAAAAATTGAGTCAACAGCAAGAAAGATAGATGAATTTGAGAGTGAGTTTATACACGATCATGAGGCTAAAGAGTACAGACAATCAGTAGCAATTAAAAAAGAAAAAATTGATAAAGCAAGTTAGATATAGACTAATAATACCAAAAGATGAAAATAATACTTTTCAAATAACTCTAAATGTTATATAATGAACATACGTTCTAAAACACCCCGCAATCCACACAGGGGGCTAAAAAACTGCATTATACAGTGGCGTTACCACTATGCCTTTGTACTAACATTACATCCACTAGGTGGCTTCAAATCGAAGCCGTCTTTTTTATTTAAAGGCAACATAGGAGGAATAACCTACAAAGCAATATACAAAAAATAAACATTTAAGAAAACATCAATATTCTTTGTAGCATATATACATAAACTTCACAGTTACATCCATCACGTGTAACAATCATTTGTTTTTGGGGGGCTAAAGCCAAAACCCGAAAAACGGCATTTTCCCGTCTATACATGCGTCCATATAAGAGGCATAGGGACGAAACTATGACAAAGTCAAGTGATCCAGTGTTCTACCTACTAAGGCACACAGCCCCTTCCCATGATATTCAAAATCAGTGGAAGGGGCTTTTTACGTGCTTAAAAGCGTAGGGGATAGTTGATAATATATAGGGAAGTTGAATTGTCATATGATGTATATGACAAATGGGCAGTGTCTTAGTTTAGTGCAGGTGTAAAAGCAGTAGCAGTGGGTGTGTTTCATACAAGCAATCTACATGATTTTGCATGAAGTATAAGAATCATTTTGAAATAAAGCATAGTTGAACTTACCTTTATATGGTAAGAATGTGGAATTAATTGTATAATAGATAATATGAAATCAAATTATTGAAACCATTAAGAATAGGAAAAGATAACAAGTGAAAATAAATGATTTATTACAAAATGATATTTATATATTATATTTCTACTAAATCACCGCAAAAGGGGAGATTATATTGCATCAAATTATACCAAAACCCTCATATCTTGATAACCATGAGTATTATAAGGTAATAGATGGTCGAAAAGCATGGATTAGTAAAGATAGAAAAAGAATTTATACTTGGGATACTTTACATGGAGAAATTGAAGTTTTTAACTCAAGAGGGATGCATTTAGCTGTGTTGCATCCAATAACTGGGAAACAAATTAAAAGTGCTGTAAATGGGAGGAGATTAAATGTTAAATAAAGAGAATTTTATAGAATTATGTGTAAATGGAGAGGTTCTTATAGATGAAATTGATGATTTTGTCGATCAGTGGCACGAAAGTGATGCGACTAATGAATTATATGAATATTTGGGAATGACAAAATTTGAATATGAACTGTGGGTTGAAAACGATAGTAATTTGAGGTTGATAATATTTGCAAGATGTAATAATTTAAGTACAGAAAAAATTCTTAAAGATGGGTCATTTATGAATTTTTATAGTGGAATTAAAACAGCTGCACGTGCATCATCTATAGAAGAAGCTCTAAAAATAACAGAATGGTTAAAAAGAACAGGTAAATTGGGAAATGATTAGTAACGTAATTAACCGAAAAGAAAAAGTTCAAAAAATAGCAAGAAGAATACTAACTAAACATAATGAAAAGTACCCTGTAAAGATAAATGAAATAATATCAAAATATGCAGAAGTTGAATATGAAGATTATCCATTTGATGTAGATGCTATATGTGTTAATAATGAAGATGGGTATAAAGTATTTATAAAGGAAAATAGTGTTAATGCCAATAGATTAAGATTTACTTTGGCACATGAACTCGGACATATGGTTATTCCTTGGCATATAGGTACTATTTCATGCCATATTGATGAAAATATTCACTATGAAGACACTTCTTATTATGAAATAGAGAGTGATGCAAATTATTTTGCATCAGAATTATTAATGCCAAGTAATGCGATTAAAGAAATTTGTGAAAAGGAAATTTCTTTGGAAGAAAAAATAAAAGAAGCACAAGAACAATTTGAAGTTTCAATTCCAGCATTATTATTAAAAATGCAGAGTGTACTCGATAC
>JBARWW010000085.1:0-10124 GCA_049647005.1 Acidaminobacteraceae bacterium
AAAAGCATAGAAATAAACATGTTGAATATGTAATATAATTAAATTATATAATATGGTGGTGAAATTATGGCAGAAAAAGTACTTATAGTTGAAGATGAAGTGAAAATTGCTAGATTTTTAGAATTGGAACTAAAATATGAAGGATATGAAGTGTGTTCTAAACATAATGGTAGGGATGGTCTTGAAGAACTTGAAAATGGAACTTATGATCTTGCTATACTAGACATTATGCTTCCAGGATTAAATGGTATGGAAGTTTGTAGAAGGATAAGACAGACTTCTGATATACCAATTATAATGCTTACAGCAAAAGATGATACTATGGATAAAGTTATGGGGCTTGATGTTGGAGCTGATGACTATATGACTAAACCCTTTGCGATAGAAGAGTTACTTGCTAGAATTAGGAGAGTATTTAGAACAAGAGTAAAAGAAACTAAGGGTGATAGCAAGGTTATTAGTGGTGATCTTATGATTGATAAAGATCAGCATGCTGTATTCTTTAAAAGTGATGAATTAAGTCTAACAAAGAAAGAGTATGATTTACTCGAGTATCTTATGCTAAACAAAGGAATTGCACTTTCGCGAGAAATGATACTTGAAAATGTGTGGGGTTTTGATTACTTTGGAGACACAAACGTTGTAGATGTATATGTTAGATACTTAAGAACTAAAATTGACAATTACTACGAAGTTAAATTAATCCATACAGTAAGAGGTGTTGGTTATTTGTTTAAAGATGAGTAAGTATTTCTTATCAATAATTTTTGAATAGTTATTATGATTTTAACAAATGTGAATGTGTGGTGATAGTATGAGAAAAAAAGAAAAACTCAAAAATAAAGCTAAATATAAAAACAGAAAAAGAAAAGAGCAAATTCAAAATAATGTTGAAAATACAATTAGTTTTTTAGGCAATGGTTTTGAAAATATAAATATGTCACGTGATAAAATGTCTTCATTATTTAGATTCAACATTGCATTTAAGTTAACTATAGAGCTTACAACACTCTTTATAGGTATTTTGATAGTTATAAATCTTATGCTATCTTTTGTTGGAAGTTACTTTTTTTATTATACCTCAGTAGAAGAACTAGCGTCTTATAATACCGCAATTAGACAAGAGTTTTTATCATCTCAAGATATAAATTCTAATATGGAAATATTGATAAGTGAAAGAAATATAGCTTATATAGTAGTGGATTTAGACAATAAATTTATAGCAGCTAGTGATAACCTTGATTTAACTTATGAAGAAATAGTTCAAGCTAGAAAATATAGTTTAGTAAATTTGAATTTTCCAGATTATATAACGAATGAGTACGTTATAACTGCAAATAGGTCAGGCCAAGAAAGTGATGTAAATGAAGAAAACAAAAAGCAAATAGGTATAAAATTCTTAACATTTAGGGATATGAGTTTTCCAAATAACTCACTTTATATATTAAGGATACTGATGATGATTGTATCGGCTGCAATTTGTATGATTATATGGAAAACAACTTCAGAAACATCGCAAAAACACCTTAGTCCTATAGTTATAATGAATGAGAAGATAAATGAAATATCAACTACAAATCTTAGTACTAGACTTGATATAAGCGGTACAAAGGATGAACTTAAGGATCTGGCGCAAACATTTAATTCTATGCTTAATGAAATAGAACTTGGATATGATAGTCAAAGGAGATTTGTTTCTGATGCATCACATGAACTTAGAACTCCTATAGCCGTTATAAAAGGCTATGGAAACATGCTTAAGCGTTGGGGTAAAGATGACGCTGAAGTGTTAGATGAGAGTATAGACGCTATAATTGATGAAACTGAAAATATGCATAGCCTAGTTGAAAGTTTACTTTTCATAGCAAGAAATGATAAAAACACTCTTGATATGAATATGGCTGATTTTGATATTAGTGATCTTATGCGTGAGATAGTAAAAGAAACTAATATGATAGATACTGACCATATCATTAATAGTGAAATTTTGTTTGAAGGTACTTACTATGGGTCTTTAGACAAGTTAAAACAAGCTTTAAGAGTGTTTATTGATAATAGCATAAAATACACGCCTGACGGTGGAATGATTGATATAAAGCTACGTGAGAGCGACAATGAAGTGTTTATATCAATAGCAGATAATGGCATTGGAATTTCAGAAGAGGATCTTCCAAAAATATTTGAGAGGTTTTATAGAGCAGATAAATCAAGAACAAAATTAGATGGATCTACAAAAACAGGTGGAACAGGTCTTGGACTTGCAATTGCTAAAATAATAATTGAACAACACGGTGGAAAGTTACATGCAGAGAGTAAGCTTAATGAAGGCACAAAACTTACGGTTATATTACCAAAGAAAAAGAGTAAGGATTCACCTAATATGAATAAAAAAAGTTAGAATTTTAAAAAAACATGTCTATACAAATGGTTTTAAAATCCATTGTTTAGACATGTTTTGTTTTTGAGTCATCTTGTTAAATAATCATATTTAATGACCGTTAATTTATTATATGAACTTTTATATTAAAAGCTCAATTATATATTATATTTGATTGCAACTTTAAGACTATTGGTATAAATCTCCCGCAAGTTCTTCGAGTGTATCTTTGTCCGTAATAATAATAGCTGTTCTCTTCTTTTGAATTAAACCACTATCTTGTAAATTCTTTAGAGTTCTATTAAGGTGTCTATAGCTAGTTCCAAGTAAATCAGCCATTTCAGTTAACTTATTGGTACTAATACCTTCGATAAACTTGCTTGCAGGTCCATCGCTTGATGTTGTAAGTATATAACTAGCAAGTCGACTTTCAAGTGGATAAAGTTGATTTATAGAACTAGAAAGAGAGAACTCTTTTAATTTTACAACAAGATGTTTATTTAGAAATTTTAAAAATTTGATATCATCAGATGCAAAACGTCGTAAAGTATCCATCTCAATTGCAATTAAAATACAGTCACTAATAGCATCGATATTTGAATTTGCGTTAATTTCTTCAATAAGCTCAATTTCTCCGATAACTTCAAGTGGTGTGAAAAATTTCATTAACAAAGATTTGCCATTTTTAAGCAACTTGTAAATTTTAGCTTTACCATCAACTAAAAAATAGAAAAACTCAATAGGTTCATCTGTTTTTGTTATTGATTCACCTTTTTTAAATTTATGAATGTCGAAATAAGGAGTTAGGTCGTTGTCAAAAAGACTAGAAATCTCGTATTTTTTCATATAATGACTTAGAAGATTTGGGTCGTTTATTCGTTCTATTTTAATCATCCCCCTAAAATAATGCTATATTTTCATATTTAATCTGAAATTATGACATATAGCCTACTTTGATTATAACTAATATATTAATTAAAATAAAGCTATTTCTTAAAGAATATTATTTGACTGCTTACAATGTAGGACAATTGTAATAGGCAAGTTTATATGTTATATTATTCTACGTTATAGATAAATTATTAAATTTATTGATTAATGGGTATATGAGCATCTAAGGAGAGGGTAAGTTTGTACAAAATACTACTAGTTGACGATGCTGCTTTTATGCGTATGATTTTAAGAAATATTATAGGTCGCAGAGATGATGTTATAATATATGAAGGTAAAAATGGACGTGAAGGCATTGAGCAATATAAGTTATATAAACCAGATTTAATGTTTATGGATGTTACAATGCCAGAGATTGATGGTATTGAGGCCTTGAAAGTTATAAAAGTAATGGATAAAAATGCTAGGGTTATTATATGTAGTGCTATGGGTCAACAGCCATATATAATTGATGCAATAAAATCAGGAGCACTTGATTATATTGTAAAGCCATTTAAGATTGAGAAGATTGAAGAAGTGCTTGAGAAATATTTAAAAAAAATAGAAAAATAGAAACTGCTTATAGATTAAATATCTGCTAGCAGTTTCTTTAGTATATAAATATAATTTTAATTATAAATTTTACATGTATATAGCCTATCTTTCATTGATACCTAGGTAACTAAGACCCTCTTTAACTGATTTGTAAGCTGGACGTATAATTTTTGGATCACTCACAACTTGCTCAATTCTATGTGCACACCAACCAGCAATTCTTGCTGTTGCAAATAGAGGAGTATAAAGTTCACATGGAATTCCAAGTCGCTCATATACAAAACCACTATATAAGTCTACATTTGCAGCTATAACTGCATCCACGCCTTTAAGTTCTTTAAAAATTTCTTTAGTAAGAGATTCTATGTTTGTATAAAGATTATATTCCTCAAGACTATTTTTTTCATTAGCAAGTTCAAATGCTTTTGTCTTAAGAAGAACAGCTCTTGGGTCAGTAAGTGTATATACCGCATGACCCATACCATATATAAGACCTTGTTTATCAAAGGCTTCTTTTTTCATAATCTTAATCATATATTCCTTAAGTAATTCTCTATTAGTCCAGTCTAAGCAGTTGTGTTTTATATCTTCAATCATTTGGCAAACTTTTAAATTGGCACCACCGTGTTTTGGACCTTTTAGAGATCCAACTGCAGCACTAATTGCAGAGTATGTGTCAGTTCCACTTGATGATACAACATGGGTAGCAAATGCCGAGTTATTACCTCCGCCATGCTCTGCGTGAATCACTAGAAGTAAGTCAAGTGTTTCAGCTTCTGTTTTACTATAACTAGAGTCAGCACGTGATAGTCTGAGTATATTCTCAGCGGTACTAAGTGCATCATCAGGTTGATGTATAAAAAGACTTTTATTATCAAAATAATGAGCCTTTGCTTGATAACCATAACTAATAATAGTTGGGAACCATGATATAAGTTTTATACTTTGGCTGAGTAAATTTTCAACTGATATATTATCTGGATCATCATCATGAGAGTAAAGAACAAGTATACTTCTTTGAAGTTTATTCATGATATCTCTACTTGGAATTTTTAAAATCATATTTTCTGTAAAATGGTCTGGTAACTTTCTATTTAAACTAAGAAGTTTTTTGAATTCTTTTAAATCATCATTTGTTGGAAGTTCACCTATAAGTAAAAGGTAAACAATTTCCTCAAATCCCATTCTACCCTCACTTTGAAAGCCTTTTACAAGATCAAAAATGTTGTAGCCTCTGTAGTACAATTCACCCTCAATTGGAATCTTCTTATCATCAGACATGTGATAACCTTGAACAGATCCAACTTCAGTGAGTCCAACTAGTACTCCAGTTCCATTTGAATTTCTAAGGCCTCTCTTAACATTAAATTTTTTATATGATTCTTCTGGGATTCTGTTATTATTCTCAACTTTTTTTGAAAGTTTTTTATTTATGTCTTCAAATACCATTTTATCATCACCTTTTACTTTATATAAATCAAGAATTATAAAGACTTGATTCGAGTTATTTCTTTAATTAGAGCGTCAGTATATTCTATTGAAGTGCTGTCACCACCTAAGTCTTTAGTTAAGGTTTCAGCTTTATTAATAACATTATAAACTGCTTCACGAAGTAAGTTTGCATTATCATTTTCATCTAGATAATCTAACATCATAGCTGAGGAAAGTATCATAGCAGTTGGGTTAGCAAGACCTTTTCTTGCTATATCAGGTGCACTACCATGAACAGGCTCAAATATAGCCATGTCGTTACCAATATTTGCACCTGGAATAAGACCAAGTCCACCAATTAATCCAGCACATAAATCTGACAAAATATCACCATATAAGTTCATAGTTACAATTACATCAAAGTTGTTTGGATTCATTACTAGTTGCATACACATGTTATCTATAATTAAATCTTCAAATATAATTTCTGGATAATCAAGAGCTATTTCTTTTCCTATTTTAAGGAAAAATCCATCTGTATCTTTTAGTATGTTTGCTTTATGTGCAAGAGTTACTTTATCTCTTTTGTTTGCTCTTGCGTACTCAAAAGCCTCTTTTATAATACGGTGAGAAGCTTTTCTAGTTATGATTTTTGTAGCGTGAAATTCATCATCTGAGATCTTAGTTTCGATTCCAACATATAAACCTTCAGTATTCTCTCTAAATATGACAATGTCTATATTTTCGTATCTCTTAGATAACTTACCAATAGAATTAGCAGGTCTGATATTACAATATAGATCATATTTTTTTCTAAGCATTACATTGATACTTCTAAAACCTTCACCAACTGGAGTTGTGATAGGTCCTTTAAGTGCAATTTTATTTTTTTCGATACTTTTATATACACTATCTGGAACAAGTTCTCCAGTTTCATTAAAAACATCAATTCCCGCATTAACAACATCCCAGTTTATATCTAATTCTAATGAATCAAGTACATTCTTTGTACACTCTGAAACCTCTGGTCCGATTCCATCACCTTTTATAAGAGTTATATTATACATAATTACCTCGCTTTATATTTATACTTTTAAAGTTGTATTATTAGATTTTTGTTTAAGTTTCTTATTTAGTTTTTATAGTTCGAATTAACGATTAGCTTTCAAATAATTAATATATCCACCAAGTTTTAGTACATCTATATCTCTAGAAGAGGCATCAAGCGTCGCTTCAAAGTAGTTATTTTTTGTCGCGTTGTAAACTTTAACTTTCTTCGACCCAATGCTAGATAGAAGACCTTTTATTTCTAAAACATCAGCTTTTTCAATGTTGTCGTAATCACCAAGCTTATCAAATAGTAGTGGTAAAATACCAGAATTTATAAGGTTTGCCTTGTGTATTCTAGCAAATGATTTTGCAACAACAGCTTTTACTCCAAGATATAGTGGTATAAGTGCAGCGTGCTCACGACTAGATCCTTGACCATAGTTATCTCCACCAATTACAATTCCGCCATTTTTTTCTTTAGCAAGACTATAGAAGTCATCTGTAAGAGTAGTGAAGCAGTACTTACTTAACTCAGGAATATTTGATCTAAATGGAAGCAGTTTCGCATTTGATGGAACAATATCATCTGTTGTAACATTATCGCTTGTCTTTAGTAAGACTTCTCCACTTAAAGTATCATCAAGAGCTTTATTAAGTGGAAATGGTTTGATATTTGGTCCCATGTGAATCTTAGTATCTTTATTAAAAGCGGAGTTTGACTCTGGATAGATAAAGTATCCATCAAGATAATCAAATGTTTCTGGTAGCTCTATATAATTATCAATTTCTAGTGAATTTGGATTTGAAATAATTCCTGTAATAGCTGAAATGGCAGCTGTCTCAGGGCTAACTAGGTATACATCAGCCGAAGAAGTCCCACATCTGCCTTTAAAGTTTCTATTAAATGTACGAAGCGAAACTGCTCCTGTCTTTGGAGCTTGTCCCATTCCTATGCAAGGTCCACAAGAAGCTTCAAGTATTCTAGCGCCAGATGAAATTAAATCTCCAAGAGCACCATTATCAGAAAGCATCTTTAAAACACTACTTGATCCTGGTGATATTACAAGGCTAACTCCACTTGCCACTGTTTTTCCTTTTAATATCTTAGCAACTTTCATAAGATCTGTATAAGAAGAGTTTGTACAACTTCCTATAGCAACTTGATCTACGTTTATACCTAAAACTTCATCAAGATCAACAACATTATCTGGGCTATGTGGCTTAGCTACTTGAGGCTCAATAGTATTTAGATCAATTTCAATTGACTTGTGGTAAACTGCACCTTCATCAGCAGACATATATGTGAAATCATCCGTTCTTCCTTGTCTAGTGAAGTAATCTTTTGTTATATCATCTGATGGGAAGATAGAAGTTGTAGCTCCAAGTTCTGCGCCCATGTTTGTAATAGTAGCTCTATCTGTTACTGAAAGTGAATTAAGTCCTTCTCCACTATATTCAACGATGTATCCAACTCCACCTTTTACGCCAAGTTTTCTAAGTACGTATAAGATAATGTCTTTTGCGCTAACCCATTTTTTTAGTGAACCAGTAAGTTTAATATTTAGTACTTTTGGTAGCTTAATATCGTAAAATCCATTAGACATACCAACGGAAACATCAAGCCCGCCAGCTCCAATTGCGATCATACCAACTCCACCGCATGTAGGTGTGTGTGAATCAGAACCAATTAGTACATTACCTGGCTTTGAGAATCTCTCAAGATGTAACTGGTGGCAAATTCCATTGCCTGCCTTTGAAAATGTAATTCCGTATTTCTCTGCACATGTTCTAATAAATTCTTGATCATCAGCATTCTCAAATCCTGATTGAATTGTATTGTGATCAATATAAGCAACAGAAAGATCTGTTTTTATCTTATCTATATCAAGTGCGTTTAATTGTAAGTAAACCATCGTACCTGTAGAGTCTTGGGTAAGTGTTTGATTAACCTTTACCTTAATATCACTATCAACTTCAAGAGTTCCTTCAAGTAGATTTTGTTCTAATATTTTATATGTTAATGATAAATTCATTTCATCACTCCTTTTGTATTATTGTATACAATTATACATATCGTGATATTTAGTGTCAATAATACAGAAAAAACTTTATGGTTGTTTGTGAAACTTTTTTTAAAAAACTTGCAAAAAATACTGTAGAACACAATTAAACTTTAATAAAGGTTGTTTTAATGCAATTTACGAACATTGAAATTTCTTTTTTCGGAGTTTTGATTTAAGAAAGAAAGGAATAAACTGGAGAAAGATGCATATTTTTAATTATTATTATCCAAAAAAAACAAAAAAATATGTACCTTATGTACCTTATAGTAAGCTGCCTAGTAATATATACACATCCTTTAAAGTATTCTACATAAAGTCAGTCCAGAATTTCAAAAAAAAGAGTCCAGCATAAGCTGAACTCTTTCGGGGAATGAAATTTAAATTTTTTTGTATAACTTTATACAAATCTGTATAATATACTTAACAATTCGGGGGAGTGCTAAGTACTTGTTAACGCATTGGGGAATGCATTATCCTGTAGACTAATATAATTAAACAATATAAAGTTTGCTTCTGATGCAAAATTTTTATCGTTAGAAAACGTTTTGTTCTCTGTGCTACATCTATATAATAAACTTTATATGTTAATACTATGTGAACAAGATGTTAAATTGGTGTGTAGTTATATTACAATTGTGTTAAGGAAGAGACTAGAAATTGTAAGTGAATATAGTTATATGTAATGATATACATAATTTGTATTGTTAAAATTAATTATATATATAAAATAAAAAGAGTCACAAAATTATTTGTGGCTCTTTTTATTTTGTATTTACTTATGACTTAAGTATATTTAGCTACTAACTGTGTGTGTCAATTAAAAGATGAGCATATTTACCTCTATTTTCAGGAGTAAGTATATCAAATTGTTCAGATAGTGCACCACATAATGGACAAATCTCTGGTGGAGCATCACCTTTATGGATGTAACCGCATACAACACAAATATATTCTTTCATAATAACCTCCTTATTTGAACGCTTATTTATGTTAATACAACGTACTTCTTTAATAAGTTGAATAAGCGTTACTTAAATTATAAATGAATAAACAAGTATTGTAAATTGTTATATACTTCATTTAATATATTATGTAGTAAAATATGACCAATAAATATAAAATAAAGCTTAAGAATACATATAGAAGAGCTTATAATATAGTAATATAAGACTTATATGAAGTTAATAGTAAATATAGGGAGGAATTAATTAATGAATAATATCGGTATAATTGGGACGGGAAACATGGCAGGAGCAATACTAGAAGGTGCTCTTAATAAGGGTTTTTTACATGCGAAAAACGTGTATATATATAATAGAAGTATTTGGAGAAATGATAAATATACTGATAAGTATAGTGATATTAATATATCGATTGATTTTGAAAATATGGTTAAAAACTCAAAATACATAGTTGTTGGTGTAAAACCATATGCATATAGTGAAGTATTAAATCAAATAAAACCATTTTTAAATAATGAGCATGTAGTTATTTCGATTGCAGCGGGTGTATCTATTGATGATATAGAGTCGGTAATTGGGAGTGCGGCAAAAGTTGTAAGAACTATGCCAAATACTCCTGCCCTAGTTTTAGAGGGTATGACAGCGATTACTTACAATGTAAATGTAGCGGAGAAGGAAAAAAAATATATATCAGACTTATTTGATCAAGTTGGAAAGTCAGAAGTTATAGATGAGAAATTAATGGATATAATACCC
>JBARWW010000086.1:0-9259 GCA_049647005.1 Acidaminobacteraceae bacterium
GAACAACTCTACAATATTACTTAGAGGAGAAAGTGGGACGGGAAAAGAACTATTTGCAAGAGCAATACAAAATCTTAGTACTAGAAGAATGGCTAAATTTTTTACACTAAATTGTGCAGCGATACCAGATACACTAGTCGAGAGTGAATTGTTTGGATATGAAAAAGGTAGTTTTACTGGAGCAAGTGACAAAGGAAAAGTTGGACTATTTGAAGAGGCTAGTGGTGGAACGATTTTTTTAGATGAAATAGGCGAATTATCTTTAAAAATGCAATCTAAGCTTCTTAGAGTTTTACAAGAAGGTAAGATTAGACGCATTGGAAGCAATACTGAGATAAATGTAGATGTTAGAATAATAGCAGCAACAAACAGAAATCTTGAAAAAATGATAGATGAAAAAGCATTTAGGGAAGATTTATTCTATAGACTAAATGTAATACCAGTGTTTATTCCACCCCTTAATGAAAGACGTGTGGACATACCAGATCTAGTTGCAGTATTTATATGTAAGTACAATATGAAACTAAAAATGGACGTAAAAGGTGTGGAATCGGAAGTTTTAGAACATCTTATATATAATGACTGGAAAGGTAATGTTCGACAACTTGAAAATGTAATTGAGAGATCGATGAACCTAACTTCAGGCAAAATTATACGTTGTGAAAATTTGATGTTAGATATACCTAGAGAAGCTAATAGATCTATGTTACTTACTAATGATGAAAACCTAAAACTTAAAGAAATTGTTGAGATATGTGAGAAAGCAGCTATTGAAAAAGTACTTAGGAGTCAAAAGTCATATAGAAAAACTGCAAAGCTGCTTGGTGTTTCGCATACAACTCTGATAAATAAGGTGAAAAAATATAGTTTGGAGTAAAGTGGAACGAAAAAGTTCCAAAAAACCATTTTGTTTACAATTTTTTTTGAGAAGTGTAAACAAAAATTTACATTTTTTTAGAATGATGTAAAATAAACACTTTTACATATGGCACGGATTTTGCTTTACTTAAGTGTGGAGAGTGAAATAATACTTAAGTATTAAAATTCTAGGAGGCTTACATAATGAAAAATGAAGTTTTAAGTAATTTAGGTTTTGCAACTAAGGCAGTTCATGGTGGTGGAAAGAAAGATAAAAACGCTGGATCGCTTGCGGTTCCAATTTGCCAAACATCAACATTCTGTTTTGAATCAGCTGAACAAGGTGGAAGAAGATTTGCTGGTGAAGAAGAGGGCTACATATACACTAGACTTGGAAATCCAACTAACACTGTAATTGAAGAAAAAATTGCACTTCTTGAAGGTGCTGAATCTGCAGTTTCAGCTGCCTCGGGTATGGGTGCAATATCTTCAGCTATGTGGACGCTTCTTAAAGCAGGAGATCATATTGTTGCTTCTGATACTATATATGGATGTACACATGCCTTACTTAGCCATGGATTTACTAGATTTAATGTTGAAGTAACATTTGTTGACGCATCTAATCCGGAAAATATTAAAAATGCTATGAAAGAAAATACTCGAGTTGTTTATCTTGAGACTCCAGCTAACCCAACTTTAAAGATAACTGATATTAGAGCTATATGTGATATTGCTAAAGATTATGAGCATGCTGTAGTACTTGTAGATAATACATTTGCAACACCGTATTTACAAAAGCCTCTTGAGATGGGTGCTGATATTGTAGTTCACTCTGCAACTAAGTATCTAAATGGTCATGGTGATGTTATTGCTGGTTTTGTAGTTGGTAAAAAAGAGTATATTGATGAAGTTAAATACTTTGGTATTAAAGATATGACTGGTGCTACACTAAGTCCATTCGACGCATTCTTAATCCAAAGAGGTATGAAAACGCTTGAAATTAGAATGGAAAAACACTGTGCAAATGCAATGAAGGTTGCAGAGTTCTTAGAAAATCACCATATGGTTGAAAAGGTTTATTATCCAGGTCTTAAGTCTTTCCCACAGTATGAGCTTGCTAAAAAGCAAATGTCTCTACCGGGTGCAATTATAGCATTCGAAGTTAAAGGTGGATTTGAGGGTGGTAAGAAAATGATCAATAATGTTGAGATGTGTAAGATTGCAGTAAGTCTTGGTGATACTGAAACTCTTATACAACATCCTGCATCTATGACGCATTCGCCTTATGAGGAAGAAGAGAGACTAGAAGCTGGTATTACAAATGGTCTTATTAGATTATCAGTTGGACTTGAGACAGACGCGGATATTATAATGGATCTAAATAACGCATTAGCAGCTATTAAATAATAGAATGAAATTAATTTGAGATGATCTTATTGCTGCTTCGGTAAATATAATTTTGATAAATTTAATATATATTCTAGACACCACATTCAAAGCCCGGTCATAAATTGATTGGGCTTTTTTTATATGAAAAGTCATATGAGTTCTTGAATGAAAGTTATAAAAAAAAAGATGCATTTATCGGAAATTTCAGTCTTTTGTCCTTGTTTTTCGCGAGGATTAAACATATCAAAAAAATTATACGCAAAAATATTATTATACCTTAACAAAGTTGGAAAATAGACCTGTAGAATTTTTTTAATATATTGCATATAGTTTCGAAAAAGATTATTATTGAATTAATTGAATTAAGTAAGTTGTCAGACAATTGATATTTACTTGATCAATTCATCAATAGGGGGAATTATAAAATGAAAAGAAATTTAATGTATTTACTTATTTTGGTAATGGGACTTACTTTAGTTTTATCTGGATGTAGTGCGCCGGAGGCGGATACTAATGCAGATCCAGCAGATGAAGTAATCAAAATTGGTGTATTTGAGCCAATGACTGGTGCAAACGCAGCTGGTGGAGAGATGGAAGTTGAAGGTATTAAATTAGCAAACGAATTATATCCAACTGTACTTGGTAAAAAGGTAGAGTTAATAATTGCAGATAATAAGTCTGACAAGGTTGAGGCTGCAAACGCTGCTGTAATGCTTGTTGAAAAAGAAAAAGTTAATGCAGTTATTGGTAGCTGGGGATCTTCTCTATCTATCGCAGCTGGACCTATCTTTAGTGATGCTGGTGTTCCAGCAGTTGCAGCTTCTGCTACTAATCCACTAGTTACTATGGGTAATGAATACTATACTAGAGTTTGTTTTATTGACTCATTCCAAGGTACAGTAATGGCTAACTACACTTTCAATGAAATTGGAGCAACTAAAGTTGCAGTAATCCAAGAAATTTCAAGTGACTATTCAGTTGGTTTAGTTAAGTACTTTGAAGAAGCTTACATAGGATTTGGTGGAGAAATTGTTGGAAAGTCTAACTTTAACACTGGTGATCAAGACTTTACAGCTCAACTTACAAACATTAAAGAATTGAACCCAGATGCTATCTTCGTACCAAGTAACTATACTGAAGGTGCATTACTTATAAAGCAAGCTAGACAACTTGGAATCACTGTTCCATTTGTAGGAACTGATACTTGGGAAGCTCCTGAGTTCTTAGAAGTTGGTGGAGATGAAGTACAAGGTGCTGTATTCTCTACATTCTTTACAACAGAAGTTCCAATTACTAAGGAATCAGAGAAATTCTTAAATGCTTACAGAGAAAAGTATAATAAAGAACCTGCATCAGTTACTGCTCTTGGATACGATGCTTACCTAGTAATCCTTGCTGCAATCGAAAAATCTGGTTCAACTGATCCTGCTGTTATAGCAGAGGCTATCAGAGCAACTACTGATTTTGAAGGTGCTGCTGGTATGATTACGTTAAATGAAGAGGGTGACGCTATTAAGAGTGCGGTAATTAAGCATGTTGATGGTGGAGAATTCAAGTTCTTAACAATCGTTGATCCTAAATAAAACTAAGTTAAATAAGCAAAGTAGGAATAAAGAATACAAAGTAAATTGATTTATAAAAAAACCTAGTGGCTGAACCTAAAATATATTATTTTAAGTTCAGCCTTCAAGGTTTGTAATTTAAATTTGGGGGAGTATATAGATGACTTTAGAATTATTTATGCAGCATTTAATGAATGCACTGTCCCTCGGAAGTTTATACGCACTACTAGCTATAGGTTATACTATGGTTTACGGTATTTTGAGACTTATAAACTTCGCACACGGGGATATCTTTATGTTTGGTGCCTATATGGCGTACTACGCAATTACGTCATTTTTATTACCTTGGTGGCTTTCATTTATACTAGCAATTATACTTACAGTTGTATTTGGTGTTTTAATAGAGAAGGCAGCATATAGACCACTTAGGAATTCGCCCAAAATATCTATCATGATATCGGCAATTGGTGCTTCTTTTTTAATTGAAAACTTAGCAATAGTTATATTTGGTGGAAGACCAAAAACTTTCCCAGTACCTGATATGTTCTCAAATGTAACTCTTTTTGGATCAGTTTCCATAGTTAATATAGCATTCTATACTCCAGTAGTTACTTTTGTTCTACTTGCAGTTCTATTATTTATCGTAAATAAAACAAGAACTGGTATGGCTATGAGAGCTGTATCTAAAGATTATGAAGCATCAAGGCTTATGGGTATTGATGTAAATAGAATAATTTCATTCACATTTGCAATTGGATCTGGACTTGCTGCTATTGGTGGTATTATGTGGGGGATGAAATATCCATCACTTTTACCTCTTATGGGACTTATGCCAGGACTTAAGTGCTTTATCGCTGCTGTAGTTGGTGGTATTGGTGATATAAGGGGAGCTGTACTTGGTGGATTTATACTAGGTATAGCTGAGATTATGATCATCGCATTTTTCCCTGATTTGTCAGGTTACAGAGACGCAATCGCATTTATATTACTCATTGTCATATTACTAGTTAAACCAACTGGTATAATGGGACAAAATCTTACAGAGAAGGTGTAGACGTTATGAAAAAAAATAATATTTTAACATTAGCATCTGTCGGAGTTGTAATAGTCCTATTATTTATTGTTAATAAAACTTTTGACAGTTACATGCTTAGAATTTTAAATTTATCTGGAATTTATATAATACTCGGACTGGGAATGAACTTAATAAATGGATTTACAGGATTATTTTCACTTGGACACGCAGGCTTTATGGCTGTAGGGGCTTATACAGCTTCCTTACTTACTATGTCTCCAATATTAAAAACCACTGTATTTTACGCAGCACCAATTAACCCAATTATTTTAAAATTAAATGCACCTTTCCCACTAGCATTACTTGCAGGTGGAGTTACGGCTGCTATAGCTGGTTTGTTAATTGGTGCTCCAGTACTTAGGCTTAAAGATGATTATCTTGCTATTGCAACACTTGGATTTAGTGAAATTATCCGTGTTGTATTCACAAACACTCAGACGCTTACAAATGGTGCTCTTGGTCTTAAAGGTATTACTAGATTCACAAACACAGGATGGAGCTGGGGTATTGCTCTTGTAACGATTTTATTCATTAAGAGATTAATTGATGGTAGTTATGGCAAAGCTATGCTTGCTATTCGTGAAGATGAAATTGCCGCTGAAGCAATGGGTATTAATTTATTTAAACATAAACTATTTGCATTTGTTATTGGAGCATTCTTCGCTGGTGTTGGTGGAGGACTTCTTGCACATATGATAGGAACAATCGACCCGCTTATGTTTAGATTCATCCTTACATTCAATATATTATTAATCGTTGTTTTAGGTGGAATCGGTTCTATTACAGGTACAGTTATTTCGGCGTGTGTTGTTACTGTTATGATGGAAGTACTTAGAGTACTTGAGGGAACGATGAACTTTGGTTTCTTTACGGTTCAAGGTATTCCAGGTATGAGAATGGTTGTATTTTCATTCTTGCTAATGGTTGTAATACTATGGTATCCGCGAGGTCTTATGGGCACTAATGAATTCAACTGGGAATATATACTTAAGGGGAAATTCTTAAAGGTATTTTCAAAAAATAAAACGTCGGGGGATACTAAATAATGAGTATATTAAGAGTTGATAATATAACAATGCAATTTGGTGGTCTTAAGGCAGTTTCTGATTTAAAAATTGATATTAGTAAAAATCAAATTATCGGATTAATTGGACCAAATGGAGCTGGTAAAACTACAGCTTTTAACATGATTACAGGTGTATATAAACCAACGGCTGGTAATGTTTACTTTAACGATATTGATATTACTGGAAAAAAACCTCATGAAATTACTAAGCTTGGTATTGCAAGAACATTTCAGAATATAAGACTCTTTAAAGATTTAACAGTTCTTGATAATGTTCTTATAGCAAACCATCTTAGACTTGATTCAGGAATTTTGTCATCTGTAATTAAGACGCCTAAATATAGGGATGAAGAAAAGAAGATATATGAGAAGTCAGTAAAACTATTAGAAGAAATTGGACTTATGGATTTAGCTTATGAGAAGTCGTCTAACTTGCCTTATGGTAAACAAAGAAGACTTGAGATTGCAAGAGCTCTTGCAACTGATCCACAACTTCTTTTACTTGATGAGCCTGCAGCGGGTATGAATCCACAGGAGTCAATTGAACTTATGGGATTTATTCATGAAATTCGTGATAGATATAATATCTCTATTCTTATGATTGAGCACCACATGCAAGTTATTATGGGTGTTTGTGAAGAGATATATGTACTAGATTACGGTGTTACTATAGCTCATGGAAACCCAGAAAAAATACAAAATGATCCTAAAGTTATTGAAGCTTACTTGGGGGTAGAATAATGCTTAAAATAGAGAATTTAAACGTTCATTATGGCGGTATTCATGCACTTAGAGGTATAGATATTTATGTAGAAAAAGGCAAAATTATAAGCCTTATAGGCGCAAATGGAGCTGGAAAAAGTACTACATTAAGATCAATAATGAGTCTTGAAAAACCTACTAAAGGAACTATAACTTACATTGGGAAAAATATTACGATTATGCAAACAAAAAATATAGTAGGTGATGGATTAGTTCTTGTTCCAGAAGGAAGAAGAGTCTTTTCAAACTTAACAGTTAAAGAAAATCTAATATTAGGTGCATACCTTAGAAAAGATAAAGAAGAAATAAATAAAGATATGGAATGGGTATACAATTTATTTCCAAGGTTAAGAGAGAGAGAATGGCAGAAAGCCGGTACGATGTCAGGTGGAGAGCAGCAAATGCTAGCTGTTGGACGCGCGCTTATGACTAAGCCAAAGCTTCTTATGATGGATGAGCCATCACTTGGACTTGCTCCTCTTATAATTAAAGATATATTCAATATAATTAAGGAAATCAACAAGCAGGGTGTAACTATTCTACTTATTGAGCAAAATGCAAAAGCAGCACTTGAGATATCTGACTATGGATATGTACTTGAGGTTGGTAAAGTTGTTTTAGAAGGAAAAGGATCAGAACTTTTAGTTAATGAAGATGTTAAGAAAGCTTATCTTGGAACTTAAATTTAAGGGAAAATATATTTTAACTTTTGATAAGCTAAAGAAGATTGTTCTTGAAAAAGAACTTATGGATTATGGTGAAATTCCAGCAGATATGCAAGTTGTAGATATTTTAGAGAGAACTTCTCAAATCACAAATCCAAAGATTGAAAATCTATAGTTTTAAAATGTGGTATTGTAATTTAGTTCATATAGTATTTAAGAAAAAGTATCAAATTATACTATAATATGGTATTATGAACTTATGTTATTTTATTAACATTTAGATTTAAATTAAAAAGGAGAGTAAACAAATGAAAAAATATTTAGGAATTTTATTAACAGTAATACTTGTATCATCGCTTTTTGCTGGTTGCGCTAAGAATGATGAGGCACCAGTTGATGAGTCGCCTGAAGTAACAACTGAAGAAGTTGCTACAGAAGAAGAAGTTGCTGTAGAAGAAGAAGTTGCTACAGAAGAAGAAGTTGCTACAGAAGAAGTAGACGTAGTTACAACTGCATCTATCGTAATGGATGGAGAAGCTTTAGTAACTGCTTTAGGAACTGAAGGTACTTGGATTGCTGCAACTCTTAATGACATCACATTAACTGATGAGTTAGTTGTTGAAGGCGAATTTATGAACAAAGATGTAGCTGCTAGAAAGATTGCATTATATACTCAAGATGCAGATCACAATATCACAGCTTCATTTAACTTAACTGCTCCAGTTATGATCGTTAGAAGTGAAAACACTAAATTACAAGGTGGAACTTTTATCGGTGATATCTTTGTAGAAGCTAATGGCTTCGAAGTAAGCAAAGCTAATGTAACTGGTAACATTTACTACACTTCTCAAGAAATAATGGATACTGCAATTATTGATGAAGAAGCAGTTATTACTGGCGTTCAAGAAGTTCAGTAATTACAACTAAATTAATAAATAAAAGGATGGTTTTTATAAACCATCCTTTTTTTGTCTATACAATTGCTATCAATAAAGTAGTAACTTAAGTTTTTCAAGCAAATAATTTTCTAAATATAATTATTTTTAGTTTCTATAATTAAGCTTGTTTAAATTAAGTTATTAAGCTTGTAAAAAAACTGATTAAATTATAATCTTCAAAAGATCCAGAAGTTCATAAAAGAACTTCTGGATCTTTTTTGTCATTAAGATTTCCACTAGAAGAACTTTATTTGATGTATGTAAAAGTTTCATCAATTTAATTTTATATGATTTGCTTTCAATGAGTAATATGTGTGTAGAAAATAAATGAATTCGAATCATCAGTTTTACGAGGATAAATAGGAAGTTTTATCAAAAAAACTAAGAATGTCTACATTGATATTGAAAAAAGTGGAAAATTAGAGTAGCATTATGAGTAAGCGTATGAAAATGTATGACAAGGAGGTAACTATGTTATCAAAAAAAAATAGGGCAAATATACTTGTAGTTGACGATTCAAGGCTTAACATTGAAAGACTAAATAGTATTTTAATTGATAAATATAATGTGGATTTTGCGCTTTCTGGTGAAAAAGCACTAGAGATTATAGTAGATAATCGTCCAGATTTGATTCTTTTAGATATAGTTATGACTGGTATAAGTGGATATGAAGTATGTGCAATATTAAAATCAAACGCTTTAACTAGAGATATTCCAATTATATTTGTTTCCTCAAGAGGCTTTGCAATTGATGAAGTAAGAGCATTTGAACTTGGTGCTGTAGATTACATAACAAAACCAGTAAGCGCTCCAGTTGTAAATGCTAGAGTTAAAGCGCATCTAAGTTATTATTATCACCAAGTTGAATTAGAGGAAAAAGTTGAATTAAAGACAAAAGAAATTTATGATACTCGCTTAGAGATAATAAGTAAACTCAGTATAGC
>JBARWW010000087.1:0-6130 GCA_049647005.1 Acidaminobacteraceae bacterium
TTTTAACGGTTTTAAGATTTTAAGGTTTCAAGGTTTTAAGGTTTAAAATCTCAACTATCGCAGATAGACATCTTTTAATGGTTTTAAGATTTTAATGTTTTAATGTTTTAAGGTTTCAAGGTTTAAAATCTTAACTATCGCAGATAGACATCTTTTAACGGTTTTAAGATTTTAAGGTTTCAAGGTTTTAAGGTTTAAAATCTCAACTATCGCAGATAGACATCTTTTAATGGTTTTAAGATTTTAAGGTTTCAGATTTTTGGTTTTACGGTTTTGAACTTTATTCAGCAAGTATATTGTAATAAATTTGAGCACAGGCATTTCGTTATTTTGAGTAGAAAATGAAGGGTTTATATTGAAATTTGTGATGGATTAGCGAAGCTAATATTCACAAAAATTTCAATATAAGCACAAAAATTTCTTCAAAAAAACGAACAGCCAAGCGAAAAATTATTACAATATACCATTTAGGAGGATATGTATGAACAACTATTTAGAAGATTATATTAAAAACCCATCAAGGATTGAAGAGAGAAGTTTTGAAATTATACTTGATGAACTTGGGGAGCATAACTTTGATGAGCGTGAGATTCAAATTGTTAGACGAGTTATTCATACAACAGCAGACTTTGAGTATGCAAATCTAATAGATATTCATAAGGATGCTATTGATATTGCAATTAAAGCTTTCAGTGAAGGCTCAAACATATATGCAGATACTAACATGGTTGTATCTGGTACAAATAAAAGAAAACTTAAAGAACTTGGTGTAGAGATATACTGCTTAGTTCATGATGAAGAAGTGTTTAAGATAGCAAAAGAGAGAGGAATCACTCGATCAATGGCTGGTATTGAGAAAGCTATGAAGGATGAAAAAACTAAAATTTATGCAATTGGTAATGCACCAACTGCAATATTTAGAATGCTTGAACTTATAGAAGAAGGAATGCCAAAACCAGATCTTGTAATAGGTGTTCCAGTTGGTTTTGTAGGTGCAGAGGAATCTAAAGAAGCACTTAGAAAATCAGGCATACCTTATATAGTAATTAGAGGTAGAAAAGGTGGTAGCCCAGTTGCTGCAACTATCCTTAATGCAATAATGTATCAAATAGACTAAAAAGTGGTGATACTATGGAAAAATATATCGAAAAAAATGGTAAAAAGCTTAGATATGGATATACAACAGGTTCATGCGCAGCGGCAGTTTCAAAAGCGTGTGCGATTGCACTTTTTAGAGGTGAAATTTTAAAGAGCGTAAATATCGATACACCAAAGGGATGGCTTATAGATATAGACGTTTATAGTATGAATGTAGAGGGTGAGTTTGCCAGTGCTTTTGTTATAAAAGACGGCGGTGATGATCCTGATATGACAAATGGTATGAAAATTTATGCTAAAGTAAAAAAACGCACGGATAATAAGATTAAAATTACTGGTGGAATAGGTATAGGTAAAGTTACAAAACCAGGACTTAGTGTTGAGATTGGGAAGTCAGCAATTAATCCAGTTCCAATGAAGATGATAGAAGAGCATGTTAGACAAGTAATTGGTGAAGATGGGGGTGTTGATATAGTGATATCGGCACCAGAGGGACTAGCTATATCAAAGAGAACCTTTAATCCAAAGCTTGGAATTATAGGTGGTGTTTCAATTATAGGTACAAGTGGAATAGTTGAACCTATGAGTGAAGATGCTATTATAGAAACTATAAAAATTGAACTTAGTGTGTTCAAAAATACTTTTCCAGATAGAATACTTCTTCTATCACCTGGAAACTATGGTAGAGATTTTGCCATAAAACTAGGATTAGATACAAAAGACATTATCAAAACTAGTAATTATATAGGATTTGTAATTGATGAAGCACTTAGGCTTGGTATAAAAAAGATACTATGGGTATCTCATTGTGGGAAAATGATAAAGGTTGCTGGTGGTAATTTTCAAACGCATAGCAAAATGTCAGATTCAAGGATGGAGATAATAGGCGCTTACCTTGGAACACTAGGAGCATCAGCGGAACTTATTATAAAAGTACTCGGCGCAAATACAACAGATGAAGCTATAGATATAGTTAGTGAAACTGAATATATGAATGTATTTGAGATTATAGCTAAAAAATGTACTGATAAGTGTGATGGACGAGCATTTGGTGAAATAGAGTTTGGAACGATACTATTTACAAACAAGCATGGTCAAATTGGAGCGTGTGATACTGGAATTAATTTTATGGAGGAACTAATAAATGCCTAAATTTCATATAGTAGGTCTAGGGCCTGGAAACTTAAATTATCTACTTCCTATTGCTAGGACTATAATAGAAAATTCAGATGTGCTAATAGGTGGAAGACGAAATTTAGAGTCTCTTAAAGAGTTTGGTAAAGAAGAGTTTAAGATTACGGCAAAACTTGATGATGTAACAGATTATATTAAAGATAATATGGAGATTAAAAATATTACTGTAGTAGTATCAGGTGATAGTGGATTTTACTCCATGCTAGGATTTATTTCTAAAAGCTTTGAAAAAAAGAATTTTGAAGTTATAGCAGGGATTAGTTCACTTCAGTATATGTTCTCAAAGATAGGTATCATGTGGAATGATGCTATTTTAACTAGTGTTCATGGTAGAGATAAAGATATAAAAGACTTACTTGAACTCTCAGATACACTTGGACTTTTAACAGATAAAACAAATACACCTCGCAGTATTGCTAAATATCTACACGATAATAATATTGAAGATTGTACGCTTTATGTTGGAGAGCGACTATCATATGATGATGAATCTATAAAAGTGTTCAAAACGCATGAACTGCTTAATTGTACTGATTCATTTGATGTATTAAATGTAGTCGTTCTTCGAAGGGGGATATAATGAACTATCAGAGTTTTGGAATTAAAGATGATGATTTTATTCGTGGAAAAGCCCCGATGACTAAGGAAGAAGTTAGAGTTATTAGCCTTAGTAAATTAAAACTTAAAAATGATTCAGTCCTACTTGATATTGGATCAGGTACAGGATCAGTTTCAATTGAAATGGCTTTGTTTTCTAGGGATGGACATGTTTATTCTATAGAGAAAAAAGATGATGCATATAATGTGTTTTTAGAAAATATAAAAAAATTTAATGTAAAGAATATAACACCTATACAAGGAACTGCGCCAAGTGACATTCCAAAGCTAAAGTACGATGGAATTTTCATAGGCGGTTCTGGTGGTAATATAGAAGAGCTTGTTAAACTATCTTTCGAGTTATTAAAGACTGGTGGAAAATTAGTTATGAACTTTATAACTATTGAAAATACTTATAAAGCAATTGAGTCGCTAAAAAATCATGACGGATTCGATTATGAAATTGCCAGTGTAAATATATCAAAAGATAGGAAAATTGCGGGGCTCACTTTAATGGAAGCGCATAATCCAGTGTATATAATAACAGGTACGAGGGAGGCTCATAATGGCTAAGGTAATAGGTATTGGTGTTGGACCGGGAGATCCGGAGCTTATAACAGTTAAAGCAATAAATGCGATTAAAAAATGTGATATAGTTGTTGTTCCAGTTTCTAAGCTTGGAAGAAGCAGCGTGGCATTTGATATTGCAAAACAATATATAGGTGAAAATAATACTGTTTTAAACCAACTTTTTCCAATGACTCATGATAAAAAAGAACTTGAGAAGAACTGGGATGAAAATACTATAGAAATTGAGGCACTTGTTAAATCAGGAAAAACAGTGGGCTTTTTAACTCTAGGAGATCCAAGTTTTTACTCAACATATATGTATCTAGTTCCAAGATTACAAGCATTTGGAATTGAGATAGAAACAATACCGGGAGTAACTTCATTTAGTGCAGTTGCTGCTTCACAAAATATTAAAATAGGTGAATGGGAAGAGCCAGTTGGTATAGTTCCACTTAAAGGTAAGGGCGAAACTTTAATAGAGGCACTTGATAAATTCAATAACGTTGTAGTCATGAAGCCAACTCACAACCTTGAACTTTTATACAATGAGATTAAAAAAAGAAAACTTGAAGATAAATTTGTCCTTATATCTAAATGTTCAACAGATAGTCACAGTGTGATAAAGGATGTAGAAAAATTAAAAACAGAAAAGATACCATACTTATCAACTATGATTATAAAAAGGACGGGATTGTAATGAAAAAAGTATACTTTATAGGAGCGGGCCCTGGAGATCCAGAACTGATGACGTTAAAAGGAAAAAGTTTAGTTGAGACTGCAGATGTATTAATCTATGCCGGATCACTTGTAAATAAAGAAGTTCTTCAGTGGAGAAAAGAAACAGCAGAAGTTCATAATAGTGCCTCAATGACTTTAGATGATGTTATTGCAGTTATGTTAAAGGGACTTGCAAAAGATAAGAAAGTTGTTCGAGTTCATACTGGTGATCCAAGTATCTATGGTGCAATTAGAGAGCAAATCGACCGACTAAATGCGAGTGAAATTGAGTGTGAAGTAGTTCCAGGTGTAAGTTCATTTGTAGCTTCAGCAGCAGCTCTTAACATGGAATTTACTCTTCCTGATATAACTCAAACAGTTATACTTACAAGACTTGAGGGAAGAACTCCAGTGCCTGAGAAAGAAGCGCTAGAAAAGTTAGCAGCTCACAGAGCGTCTATGGCAATTTTCTTATCAGTTCAGATGATTGATCAGGTTGTTGAGAGACTTTTAGTTCATTATCCAGCAACTACTCCAGTTGCAGTAGTACAAAGAGCAACTTGGGATGATCAAAAGATTGTTCGTGGAACGCTTGAAGATATTGAAGCGAAAGTAAAAGAAGCAAAAATAACAAAAACAGCTCAGATTCTTGTTGGAGATTTCCTTGGCAACGAATATTCGCTCTCAAAGTTATATGATAAAAGCTTTACACATGAGTATAGAAAAGGTATCGAGTAATGAAAGTATCAATATTTACACTGACGTCTAATGGTATAGAACTTGCGAGTAACTTGCTAACGATTTATAATGATGCAGATTTATTTGCTCTAGAAAAATTTAATAGTAAATTAGCGACTTCTTATAAAGATGGCTTTAAAGAAACTGTAAAGGCTTGCTTTTATGATAGTGATGTGTTGATATTTATATGTGCTACAGGTATAGTTTTAAGAACTATAGCGCCGCTTCTAAAAAGTAAAACAACAGATCCTGCTGTAATTGTGATGGATGATAATGCAAATAATATTATAAGTTTACTTTCGGGTCACATAGGTGGAGCTAATGAAGAGACAATAAAAATTTCTAAATTTCTAAATTCAAATCCAGTCATAACTACAGCCTCTGATGTCAATAATAAAGCTAGTGTTGATATGATTGCAAAATATAACAATCTTACACTTATAGATTTTAAAGCAGCAACAGATATAACTGCAAGGATTGTAAACGGCGAGAGAGTTCTTATATTAGATGACTATAATGGTAAGCTTGGCCCGCTGAAGTCAACATTTGGACTTGAGGTTAAACTTATGAAAGATGGATCTATTGTTGGGTATAATGATTTAGAAGATGACTTTGCTAGGCTTGATTTAGATGAGTTTAACTCATTTCTAGCTATAACAAACAAATCGAGTTTAGAGATTATAGCTGATAAGTCATGTGTATATTTATATCCTAAAAATATAATTATAGGTATAGGATGTAGACGTGATGTAAGCAGTGAACATATACTAGCTATGATAAAAGATACGCTGAGCGATATAAACCGATCAATTCACAGCGTAAAACATATAGCGACAGTAGATATAAAGGCTGATGAAGTAGGATTAATTAAGGCCTGTGAAATTCTAAAGTTACCACTTCTAATTGTATCTAGAAAAGATATATTAAAGATTGAAGATAGGTATGAAGGTTCAGATTTTGTAAAAAATACGATTGGTGTAAGAGCTGTATCTGAGCCATGTTGTGAGCTTACATCTGCTGCGGGCAGATTTTTAATAAAAAAACTTAAAGTTAATGGTGCAACTATAAGTATTTGGGAGGAAAATTATTAATGAGTAATTACGGTAAAGTTTATGTAGTTGGAATTGGTCCAGGACTTCATGATCACATGACAAATGCTGCAAAAGTTGCAATTGAAAAAGCTGATATAATCGTTGGATACAGTACGTACCTTGAG
>JBARWW010000088.1:0-2338 GCA_049647005.1 Acidaminobacteraceae bacterium
GGTGTATATGAAGAGAAGACCTATGCAGATATGATAGAAGAAAATATTTTTCCTATATTTATAATAGTTTCAGTACTTTTATTTTTAGTTTTACTTAATTTTACGCTTAGACGTGCGGTAAAAAGAAAAACTTTAGAGCTGCAAATTTCACATGATGACCTTATTGTAAGTAAAGAAGAATTAAGCGATTCACATCAAGAAATTGAAGCTTCGATGGAAGAACTTATAGCTATTGAAGAGGAGCTTAGAGAACAGTATGAGAGACTTCTAAATAGTGAAGAAAAGCTTAGAATAAGTGAAAATCGAAATCTTGCAATAATTAATGCCATACCAGATATGCTATTTATAGTAAATAGTGAGGGTGAATTTTTAGATAATCAAGGAAGTGGAAAATCAGATTTATTTATTGATAAAAGTGAGTTTGTAGGTAAGACGATTAAAGAAGTTATTCCAGCTGACGTTGCAGAACTTAGTATAATTAAAATTAAAGAGGCAATTGAAACTGGAAATATTATTACATTTGAATATATGTTAGATATAGATGGCGTAAATAATTACTATGAGATGAGAGTATCGAAAAGTAGGGAAAATGAAGCCTTATGTATAACAAGAAATATTACGGATGAAAAAAATAATCGTAACTATATTGAGTATCTAAGCTATCACGATCAACTTACTGGTCTTTATAATAGAAGATTCTTTGAAGATGAGCTAACAAGGTTAGATATAGTGAGTTCTCTACCACTTACAATTGTTATGGCTGATGTAAATGGTCTTAAACTTATAAATGATTCTTTTGGTCACTGTGTAGGTGATCTATTACTTCAGAAAGTTTCAGAAGTATTGTCTAAAGCATGTTCAAATTCACAAGCTATATCAAGAATTGGTGGAGATGAATTTGTTATAATTATGCCAAATACTACAGAAGCTATGGCTGAGAAGTTTGTTGATAAAGTCAAACGACTTAGTGATAAAGAGAGCGTTTCATCAGTAGATTTATCTATATCTTTTGGTTGGATGACTAAGCTTAGAATAGATGATGATATTCATGAAATCTTGAATAGAGCAGAAGATTTTATGTATAAAAAGAAGTTATTTGAAGGCCCTAGTATGCGTGGTAAAACTGTAGGTGCTATAATCAATACTCTTCACGAAAAGAATAAAAGAGAAGAAGAGCATTCACAAAGAGTATCTTATTACTGCAAAGAGTTTGCAAGAGCTCTAGGTCTTCCAGATAATGATGTTCAACTTATAACAACGGCAGGTCTTCTTCATGATATTGGAAAAATCGCAATTGAGGAAAATATACTTAATAAACCATCGATTCTTACAACCGAAGAGAGAGAAGAGGTTCAAAAACATCCAGAAATTGGTTATAGAATACTAAGTTCTGTTAATGATATGTCGGAGATGGCGGATTATGTTTTGGCACACCATGAAAGATGGGATGGTAAAGGTTATCCAAGGGGCATAAGTGGAGAAAAGATTCCACTTCAATCAAGGATAATTGCTATAGTGGATACTTTTGATGCAATGACGAGTGAGCGAAGTTATAGGGAAGCACTTCCAGAAGAAGTTGCTATAAAGGAAATTAGCGCAAATGCTGGAACGCAGTTTGATCCAGATTTGGTTAAGATATTTGTCGAACATGTTGTGTAAGAAGTAAAACTAAATTAATAATTAAACTTAAAAAAAGGGCTAACTTATAAAATAATGAGTTAGCCCTTTAAAATTTATATAGATATTGCAATCTTTTTTATTTTGAATAATAGTCAACTAATGAATCTGCAATCACTTTTACTAATTCTTTCTGTTTTTCATCATTTACAAGCCATTCAAATTCAAGTGGATTAGGAACAAATCCAGCTTCAAGAAGTATTGAAGGAGCCCACGTTCCACGAGTTACGTAGAAATTATTATTGTGAATTTTTTTATCTTCTCTTCCAAGTTTAGATATAACATTATTTTGTATCTTATATGAGATATCTTTTGCAATTTCTTCTCTATAATAAGTCGAAAAGCCAGAAATCTTTGATATATCAACATTGTTAGCCATACTATTTGCGTGGAGTGATATAAACATGTCAGGTTTTTCTTTTCTAGACTGATTTAGAACTTCTGTAAGAGAAAATTTAGTATCACCTTCACGAGTCATAATAACCTCTGCTCCGTATTCTTGAAGCTGACTTCTAAGTCTCATAGAATTTGCAAGGTTAATATTCTTCTCGGAGTAGTATGTTCCAAGTGGTCCAATAGCACCACTGTCTTCACTACCATGACCTGCATCAATCATTACAGTTATTCCAGAAAGAGGTTGATCAATATTTACAACACTTTT
>JBARWW010000089.1:0-2976 GCA_049647005.1 Acidaminobacteraceae bacterium
AAATTAAAGAGTTAAAAGAGCAATTAGAAACTTTGGTTGAAAGTCTTTTATCTACTGAAACAGAACTTACAGATGAACAAATTACAGAATTATCAGCATTTTTAGGTGAAATTAGTGAAGTTCTTACAGCGGTTGAAGGTAAGCTTGAAATTATTTTATCTGAATTACAATCTGCTAATGATAAAGAGAATAATGATAAAGGAAGTAATGATACAAAAGTTTCTGAAACGTCAACGATAGGTGATAATGAAAAACAATTACTTACTGCAGTTGAAAATTTAAAAGAAACTATATCGAATGTTGAAAAAAAATTAACAGAAACATTAAGTGATTCAGATAAAATAATACCAAAAGAAGAGTTTAAGAGCCTTTTAACTGAAATTACTAGCAACATGGAAGTGGTTAGTAAAAATACTCAAAAAACATTAGAAAACAACCCAGAATTATTAAAGGAAACTGTAAAAGTAGCCGATAATACTACTGAAGTCACAAAAACACAAGTTTCAGAGGAGCTAAAAGTTGAAACAGAAGTGAAATCAACTACTGTAACTCAAGGTGAAGAAGCAAAATCATCAAATAATCGAAGTGATAGTCAAACCGATGATTCTTCAAAAATAGTAAAAGCTGATAAGTTATCAAATGATGAAACTATAAAAGCTGAAGAAACAAGTACAGACAAGAATGTTGAAATACTAAAATTTGAAAACACATTAATTAGAAGTGCGAAAGTTAACAATCCCGCAAAGGCTCAAGTATTCGAAAAAAATATTATGAAGCAAGTTGTCAACCACACAACAAGTAACTTAAATATTTTAGAGAATGGATCAGAAATGATACTAAAGTTATACCCTAAAAATTTAGGCGAAGTTGCTGTAAAGCTTGCCATTGATAAAGGTGTTATACTTGCAGAATTTAATGTAGAAAGCCAATCTGTAAAAGAGGTTTTACAAGCTAACTTAGCTGATTTACGAACAGCATTATCTAATAAAGGATTTGTACTTGAAGGAATTGATGTATCTGTTGGTGACAATGGAACAAATGATGAATCAAGACATAATAATCAAAATTCAAAGAGTAAGAATAAATTCTTTGATATATTAGATGTTGAAGAAGAAATATTGAATGCTAATACTTCAGAAAATTCTACAACGATAGATACTCTAAAATAGGAGGCGACGACATGGCAGACGTAAGTTTAAAAAGCGTGCAAGGTATTTTTACTCAAAGTGACCTTGATAGACTTGATAAAATAACTGCAGATAAATCAAATACTCAGGAACAAAAGTCAAAAGTACTTGATCAGGATGCATTTATGAAAATTTTAGCCGCACAGTTAAAGTACCAGGATCCACTTAGTCCCATGAAAGACCAAGAATTTATTGGACAAATGGCGCAGTTTAATTCTCTAGATTCTATAAATAACTTAGTTCAACTAACGAAAGCTAATGCAGAAACTGATAAAGATATGACAGCTATTCTAGCGGCAATGGGTGAAGGTATTGAAAAATTAGTTAAAAAACTAGCTCCAGAAGAAACTACGACGACTGAAGGGGATAAGACTACAACAACTCCAGCAGAAAAAACTGATAGTGAAAAAGCACTTGATGTTTCTACAGAAACGTTAGAAGAAATGAGAAAAGTGACATCGGAAATTATTAAGATGACAGAAGCACTAAAAGCGTATAACGAGTAAAACGAGCTGGACCTTCGGGAAGCTCCTATCCTTTGACTGACAGATAAGGGTATCTTAAAACTAAGAGGTTATTATAATTTATGTGTTACAGGTGCTTTTTACAGCAGCGTGTGACTAGTTATAATATAAATTTTTCTAACCTCTATTGAAATTTAAATGGAGGTTTTTCATTATGATGAGATCAATGTTCTCTGGTGTATCTGGTTTAAGAGCACATCAGACAAAAATGGATGTAATAGGTAATAATATAGCAAATGTAAATACTGTAGGATTTAAAGCGTCATCAGTTACTTTTACAGATGTATTTAGTCAAACAGTAAAAGGTGCTGGTTCACCTCAAGAAGGTCGTGGAGGAACAAACCCTCAACAAATCGGTCTTGGATCAGGTGTTGCAGCTATAACAGTAAATCATGGTAAAGGTTCTTCGCAAAGAACAAACAATGCAACTGACCTAATGATAGATGGTAATGGATTCTTTATGGTAACTGCAGATGCCAATGCTCAAAACGTATTTTATACAAGAGCTGGTAATTTCTCAGTTGATCAAGATGGATACATGGTAACACCAGAAGGATTTAAATTATTAGATACAGATCTTAAACCAGTTCAAATAAATAAATCTGCAACTAAAGCTGCTACAAAAACTACAGGCGTAATTTTAAGCGGTAACTTAAATTCAAATTCAACTGAAGATTATACGACAACTTTGGATGCCTATGATTCTCTTGGTAATACAAACACATTAAGTATCAAACTTGGTGGTACGGCACTAAAAATGTCTACAACTATAGATACTGTAGCTAATGACCCTCGTTATGACACTACATTAACACCTACAACTCAAACACAACGAAAATATTCTTATAGAGAAATAGATATTACGGCAACAGGTGCAACATCGCTTCCAGCTAATACAGGTACTGATCAATTATATGCTCAAATTAATGATATAGGAGACGTTGTTGATATAGTTAAATTTGCAGCTAATCCTCCAGATATAACAACAGTTCCAACATCAGCAGCAGCTGCATTCACGCTTGTTATAGCTGGAGCTCAAGATGTAAGTCTTACTGTTGATAGAAACATATTTTTCGAGAATAATGATCCAACTAAAGACGCTCTTTTCACAAGTACAGCTCAGGACACTGATTTAACTGCTAAAACAAAAGATGGTAATAGTGCTGGTTCGATAAGCTCATTTAATATTTCATCTTCTGGTGAAGTTGTTACAATCTTTACAAATGGCGAGAGGGCATCAGGAGACGAATTAAAGACAATTGGTC
>JBARWW010000090.1:0-5284 GCA_049647005.1 Acidaminobacteraceae bacterium
TCATTTCTCCAAAGTAAAGCACATACCCATTTAGATCCCTTATGACAAACTCACCCGCACCATAAAAGGTCTTATACATATCCTTTACAACGTCTACTTTGCTTTTAACTTTATTATAATAGCTTTCTACATCTTTCATACTGATATAAAGAGTGAATGTTCCACCGCATTCTTGTCCTATATACTCTGGAAGTTCCTCAGTAAAACTATCCTTTCTTTGCAGCATGATTGTTGCTCCATCGTTTTGAATCATAGCCCATATAAGAGGATACTTATCAGGGTCTAGGCTTACACTATCCTTGTTTTCATCAACACCTGTGATAAATGTAAAGTCTAGCTTATCTTGGTAGTACTTAAGGGTTTCATTTACACTCGTAACCATAAGATTACTTGTTATTTTATTCATATTATCCTCCTTTTTTGTTCCCTTCGATGATTCGTGATATGACTTCTAATTATAAAATACATATATAAGCCTAATCCAATAAAGCGCACCCAGTTCAACTACTAGAATTGCAATTACTATTCCGAAAAAGTATTCTACGTTATTAGATGTGCGACGGCCGGCAAAATATATTCGTGTATGTGTATCATCTGAAAATAGCGTTGATATAATACCGTTTTTAAACTCACCCTTTGCTGGAAACATAGTTTTATGTATCTTCTTGTATAAAGGTATGTTTAGAATTATTAAAAATAATGTTATAAATATATATTGTATCTTCATATTTGATCCACCTTTTGTTATTGTTTAGATTATACGAATTTCTAATTATCCAACTACCATTATACCATTTCCAACCAATTCATTGCCATAATTAGTTAAATTACTTAATATTAGTGATATGTATAACTTTATAAATGTAATGACAAAGTTCTGCCAAAGGTCTGTCTTTTCCACATGAAATCACATTTATATTTATTAGGAAAATGGACTAATAAAATTTGAATTTCTCAATAAACAAAAGTTAAAATTAAATAAAAAAAGATACATCATTTAAAAATGACATATCTAAAAAAATACTATTAATATATCTAATTCTAAAATAATCTCTAATCTACTTTAAAAATTTATCTAGATAAATATTTATTTAAAACATACCTCTAAGAATTGAAGACAGATTTCAGTTCTTCTACAGAATAATGATTAATTCCTAAAGTTGTAGGAGTCAGTGCTCCTTCCTCTCTATAGTCTCTATTCATAATTGTTGATACAATTAATATCATAGCGTCTATAATCGGTGTTTTAACTTTAATTTGTTTGCCAAGTTCCGATATAAAAACAAGTCCATAGCCAACATCTTCATTAAAATAACGATGATCTAACTGAGACTGAGCTTTTATTCCCTTAAAACCAGGTGCGCTGCTATAACCAGTTTCATAACAAGCAACTGTGTTGTATTCTTGTAAAATTTTAACTTCAATATCGGGTAATAAACCAGCATCTAGCACTTCACTAATAGCTAACTTTTCCGTATCAAGACCCTTCATTAATCTACCGGCTGCAGGAGTAGCACCATCTTCATAAAATAAGAAGTCACCATTAGTCGATTCAATTCTTGAAGCATTTAGCAGTGTAACTGCAGGATGTATGATTGTATTTGCTGTTTGAATCATTGTCATAAATATACTTTTTGAAGGTGAAGAACCTGGATGGACTGTTTCAAACATATCAAAAACCTTCTTAGTATATTTACCTGGAATCGCAGCTATATATATACCATCATTTATTTTATGATAAACATGTACCTTGCCAGGTTCATAAACACGACATGCATATGGCAAAGTAGATGTTTCACTTATAATATATTCTTCATCATATAAAGGAACATCTAAAGCATTTTTAAAAACGATTGCTCCACCACAAGAACTTGGACAAACACATACGATCTGTCCTTTTCTAAGATATTGTTTTACTGCTTTTCCAAACGCGGCAGTACTATAGGCTGGACCGACAACAAAAATTAACTGTACGTCAGATATCGTCTCTTCTATATCATGTCCAACATAAGCTAATTTTGCGAATCCATCAATAACACCTGTAGTTTCAATACCACCACTTGCAATAATTGCTTTAATGTTTGTATCAAATTGCTCAAAATCAAATAATCTAACTTCGTTACCCGCTAAAGCCCAATCAGCTGCTAAAGCACATCCACCATTGCCTGAACCTAATACTGCTACTTTCAAAATAAAACCCCCCAAATGTTAATATTGTTAATTACGTATAGTTATATAAAAAGATTAGTCTACCCAGAGCATATCTATTTATATAAAATTTGTTAAAATCAAGATCTATTAAAATTCATGACCTTTAAATTAAGATTAAAAAAATTTACCACTAATTATGAAAAAAGTAGCGGTATTGTAGTAATTTTTTGCCACAAAAACATAACTAATATATATTATATCAGTTATGTATATGAAATGATAACATATAAATATTTTTTAAATAATTTTTATGGGGTATATATAAGATAATTAGAATAGTCTCAAAACATATACTTTGACTATTAAAATGTCAACAAGAGAAAAAGGAGGTTAACTATGAATTTCACAGTAGATATTTTACCATTTGTAATTGGTGGTTTTTTCAATATGATTCTAGGTGCATTATGGTATAGCAATATTTTATTTGCAAAGTCATGGATGAAAGAATCTGGTGTTACAGAAGCATCTATTAATGATAATTCTGGCATGGGTTTAGTCTACGGACTTACATTCATTACTGCATTTATTACTAGTTATGTAATCGGATTTATTATAACAAACTTAGGTATTACTTCTATAGTGCAGGCATTTATATTTTCTATTATTCTTTGGTTAGGAACTGACTTACCAATGATTATTAAAAATTGGGGGTTTGAGAGTCGTTCTATTAAATTAGGTTTTATTAATCATAGTTACCACTTAGTCGTTTATTTAGTAGTTGGGATTTTATTTGTTATATTTTAAAATATAACAAATAGCGTAAGTCATCTTTAAAAACAATATAATCGTAAAACAATTTTTTTATCCAATTTTATGATGATAATTTGTTTTACGATTTTTATTTTTAAATCTCATTTTTATTGTAATGTTCTATTACTTATTAATATAAAGGTTTAAATACTTAAAAATATTTATCTGTAAATGCTTCTTAATTTACCATTTTCACATTCTTTTTTTTGCTTATACATCTTTGAATCCACATCGTTCTTAAAGGCGCCAAAGCTAGTATCAAATGTATATACTCCTGATCCATAAGCCGCTTGAAGTGAATATAATTTGCCAAGATTAATTTTTTCTATATTGCTAATCATTAAATCAATAGAATTTAGGTAAGTTTCTTCTAATATATCATCAGAAATTATCATAAACTCATCACCACCAACTCTATAACATTTTGATAAGTCTCTAAAAGATCTAGTTAGAACATTATGGAAATCTATCAATACTTGATCCCCAGTATTATGACCATATTCATCATTTATTCTCTTAAAGCCGTTCAAATCAAACATTATTAATCTAAATGGTAATTGATTATTCTCAGCCAATTTAAAGTCCATGTCTTTTTCAAAAGCAGCCCTATTTAAACCACCTGTTAGTGGATCTTTATAAGCAACTTCACGTAAATATATGGACTCACCTTCCTTTTGAAAAACCTCATTTACAAATTTTAATGTATCTACTATTAATAAAAATAAAAAGAAAGTTATGCCGTAATTACTTATACTTGATACATTCATAAAGTCATCGTTTAAAAAATTTACTGTTTCTATAATTACCGTGAAAATTAGCACACTAGTTATTAGTAAGTACTTTAGGCAATTCTTATCTTTATATTTTATCGATTCAAATAACAATAAAGATATTATTAATAATACTTCAATTAGTATAATGGAAATGAATACTTTAAAAGAATCAATGTAGTTAATATTCATAAATAATTGTAAAAATATACTTGTAACAAGTAGTAGCCCCATTATATTTCTTATATGATTTAATAACTTAGAATACTTTTTTAAAGCAACTGTTTCCATAAACAAAGTAAATGATATTGATGCTATTGGTAACATCACATAACTAACTGAACTTATAAAATACTGATTTGCACTAAAAAATTGCATAATATCAATTTCAGATATTAGCCATAAGGCTATTGCTATTGAAAACACAGATAGGTACTGGAGTCTTTTATCACTTTTAGTATTCATAACAAAACTTGCTATGAACACAAATATACCAATAAATAATATTAGAAAAGAAATCAAAATCATTAATTTTTGATTAATAATCAAATCTCCAATTAAATCACTACTATGGCCATAATAAACTTGATTGATTCTTCCAGACATTGTACTAATTGGAGTACTAACAACTATTTTTAATACTTTATTATAACTATCCTCTGGTATATCTATAATAAACCACGCACTAACTCTTGGAATATAAAACATGCTTTTACTTCTATCTCTAATATTATCAAATAATATATTATCATCGAGGTAAACACTAATATCTTGCATAGATGAGCGTACTCTAATTGATTGAGGTAATGAAAATTCTTTTGGAAGATACTTTTTTATTTCATATTCATTATTTACTGGTATTTGAATTGAATTTGGTAAGTTTGTATTTGTAATTTCATTAGTCGGAGCACTATATTCCCAGTTTACATTTAAATCATTAATATCATTAAAACTAAACCTTAAATCATTTACCGGTACTAATATAGATATGCTAAAATATACCAATAAAAATAGTGCTAGAATTACGTAAAATCTATATTTTTTTAACATTGAGAGCCTCCGATTAATTAGTTTAAACTTATAAATAATATAAACTAAAATCCACTATACATTTTTGAATACATTAGTAAGTTTTCTTTGATAATATTGTTCTGAAATAGGGTGAAAAATAAGACTACATTCACCATCATTTCATCATGATCTCATGTAGACAATTTATATTAAGTTCAATAATAATAACACCTATAACTTATAAATACCATTTCACGAACTGAAACTAACATATATTTACTCAAAATATTAATAATACCATATATGGGTGGTTACTTAAAGTCTATGAGCTTGTTTCTGTTTTTGAAACTCTTCAATTCTTCAATGGATGCTTTAAATTAAACAAGCACATATTCTTTAATTATAGGGACCAAAGCTTCTAAAGTCAATTTACTCATTATGTTTTGCGAGCAATTATATTAAATGAACTTTTAAGATTATTGACTTTTTATAACTTTAAAGCAATTAAAAGTTACACTAATACAATATGCGCATTAATTTAT
>JBARWW010000091.1:0-4797 GCA_049647005.1 Acidaminobacteraceae bacterium
TGGTCTAGGCTTGATACAATAGATCTTCATGAATATGGAATTGATGAATTGGTTGGACCAAGCGCAGGATGGAAACCACATAAAGATATTGACGAAACTAAAAATATACTAGACATGTTCATAAAAGATAAAACTATATATGCAATTGAATATAAAGAAGATGGAAAAGTTATAGGTGGTATAGGTCTACATAAAAGATCTCCTGATGTAACTTTAAGTAAATTAAATCAAAGAGAAATTGGATTTGTACTTAATCCAAAGTATTGGGGAAAAGGTATCATAGCTGAAGCTACAAATCGTCTCATAAAATATGGATTTGAAGAACTTTGTCTAGATCTTATTTGGTGTGGACACTACGAAGATAATGTTAAATCAAAACGAGTTAATGAAAAATGTGGTTTCAAATTTAAGTTTATAAAAGATCAAACAATTAAGTTATTAGATGATAAGAAAGTTAGAGTTCATTATTATAATTACAGTAAAGAAGATTATTTTTTAGAATAAAATATGTATATTTAGACACCCAAAGAAAGAAGTTTAAGGGTGTTTTTACGTATACAAACTGATATGATATAATAAAAAATGAATTACTAAGTTTCAATTAGAATTACATAAATACATCAGGGAGTAAATATGGATAACAACTATAGGGACTTATCGAAAAACCTTAACTCGAGAAATATTGAATTTAAGTATCTGAAAAATAGAAAAGATATAATTAATGAAATTGACGTGCTAACAAAAGATTGCTTAACTATAGGTATAGGTAACTCTAAGTCTTTAAAGAGCCTTGAAATTAGCAAACATCTAAAACAAAGTGGGAAAAAAGTATATGATAAAACTGATGCAATAGATAAATTGGAAAGTAATGGGTTAAAAAAACTAGCTCTTACTTCTGATTGCTTTATATCAAGTAGCAATGCTATAGCGCTCACAGGTGAAATAGTTAATGTTGACCACAGTGGAAATAGGATTGCAGCTATTACTTATGGACCGGATAAAGTAATTCTAATTATTGGGACAAATAAAATAGTGGAAAATGAATCTTTAGCAATTGCTAGAGCCTTAAAAGTAGCTACGCCAAGGAACGCACTAAGAGCAGGTGCGAATACGCCCTGTAGTCTTGGTAAGCCGTGTTCTAATTGCAATAAGGATGTAAGAGTTTGCAATTACGTTTCGATCGTTAGAGGTCAAAATGAAGCGAGTCGCATGATAGTTATATTAATTGACGAAAACTTGGGTTTTTAAAAATATAATAAAGAAAAACATCCTAAACATGAATAGTAATAAGTAGAACAAAAGCTAACTAAAGTAGGAGTGACTATATATGAATATTACTTTGAAAGTGGCAAGTAAACTAGATATGCAACTTGTAAATGATACATATAAAGGCATTGATTTTAAAGAATCATATTTTGAAAATGAAATAATAGTTATGGCAAGTCATGATGAAAAGTTTATTGGCCTAGGAAGGCTACAAAAAATTGATGATATTAGCCTTGAAATAGGTGGTATATACGTAAGTGAAACATTTAGAGCTAAAGGTGTAGCAAGCAAAATAGTTTCAAAGTTAGTAGAGCTATCAGTAGAGTATGAAAATGTTTACTGTATGCCATTTGAACATTTTGAGAAATTTTACAAGGGTTTTGGATTTGATAATGTTATAGAGATTAGAACAGTACCAGAGGTAATAGTTAGTAAATATAATTGGTATAATGAGTTTTATAAGTCAAAAACAATTCTACTTGCAAGAAAAAATTAAAAGTACTATAAATTAGAGAGTAATGGAGGAAATATGAGCGAATTTATATATTATTTTATTGGGATAGCAGTTTCAGCACCATTATGTATGAAATTATCAGCAAAGTATGACTGGAGTAAAAAACACTGGGACATGCTTAATAAAAAAATTAGCGAATCTTTCAATGTAGGAATTTGGTTAATCGGATCAATTATATTTCAAAGAATAGTTGAAGAAGTTGCGAAGATGATAACAAGCGATGGCGACATTGTAAAGCTTATTACAGGTATTTCACTAGGATTTGCATTTTCATTTATGCCACGTAAAAATTTCAAGACTAAAGTTTAAACTAAAGTATACATTTATTATAAATAGGAGAACTTATGAATAATTTAAAAAAGATAGTTAAGCCATTATCTAAGATATCTCCAGCAATTAAAAAAGTGATACCTTCCGTGGGTAATTTTTTAGGCGCTCTAGATTTGGTCGATAATATTGTAAGACTTGCAAAACCTTTCGTTGATGATGTACGTGATAAAAATATAGAAGAATCTAAAAAGATATATGCTTATCAGATAAATACGGATGAAGGTGTTAGAGTATATAAGAAAAAAGTAGATATAAAAATTACAGCAGACACTGAAGAAGAGGCTTTTAGAATATTTGTTAAAGAACTAAATGATTTAAGAAATAATCGAATGCTAAGTTCTAATAAAAAAATTCAGAAAGAGCAAATCAAACTAATTAAAAAGATTGATGATATAGTAAGGTCTGATGAAGACTTTAAAAAATATCTATTTAGAATAATTATTGAAACTGATGAGCTAAAAGAAGCAAAATTTAAGCTTCCGAAATTTAAACGTTTGAAAAAAACAGATAAATAGGCATAGCTTGTTTTATTGAGCATATCAAACAATTATAAAAAAATTCAACAACATGTAGTTTGCGAAAACACTCTTATTTATAAAAGTGTTTTATTTTTTTGTTTATTTTTAAGTAAAAATATTTTTACATACGTATTATATATATAATCGATTATATTATTTAAGTAAATTGGAGAAAGAGTTGCCATATGAGTGAAGAAGAAATAAAAATCATTTCATCTAATACAGTTGATTTTACTGAGCTAAATAAAAAAACATTCAAAAAAAGTTTGATAGATTAAGTGTAAAAAAAGAAAGCAAGTTTAAGAAAAACTTCTTAAAACGAGTACTTGCAGTTGCGTGCTCGCTTTTACTTATGGCTATGGGAGTTAATACTAATGAATCATTTGCACAAACACTGTATGCAATACCTGTAGTTGGTGAATTTGCAAAGCTAATTACAATAGATAGATATATCAATTAATTATATTATTGCCCTTTTGTTTATAACAACAGCACTGAAAAACTATTATAAATATGAAGAATCATTATCATTTTTTACTGTGATAATGATTCTTTTTTCTTATACAAAAAATCTCAGATGTGGATGTTGTTTTACATGAAATTTGGTATAATATAACTAAGTTAAGATAAAAAGGTGGGTAGATAAATGAAATTGATATTTATAGATTTAGGCAGAGGTGGAGTTGCTGACAATAAAGATTAATTTCAAAAATATTTAATACAAGGAGATTCAATATGAAAAAAACTAAAAAGGCAATAATTACATATATTAGTTTGCTTTTACTAATTGTAACTGTATTTAGTACACTTATTATAATAGATGGACGAGGTTTATCAGAAAATATAATATATGCATTAATATTGATGTACTCGCCTGCAATTCTAGCTATTATAATAAACTTGATCTTTTATAAAAACTTAAAAGGTTTCGGATGGAGACTTGGTAAATTCAAGTATTTGGGTCTTTCTTATTTGATTCCGCTCTTGTATATATTAGTTCCTTACACTTTACTCGCAGTATTTGGAGTGATAAAATTTGATTTTTCTATAATTACTGGTTCGATTTACTTAGAATTTATTAAAGTTTTTATAGTAAATATTATACTTTTAACACTTTTGGTAATTGGAGAAGAAATAGGTTGGAGGGGTTTTTTGCTTCCTCATTTATGTCAAGTTACTACTTACAAAAAAGCTTCTTTCATAGTGGGTTTAGTATGGGTTGCGGTACATTTACCAATATTTATATTTTCAGATTACAATGAAGGTGTTACACCTCTTTATTTTAGGCTCTTTTGTTTTACGATTTTAGCATTTAGCATAAATATAGTTATAAACTGGTTGAGGATAAAATCAGGGTCACTTTGGACAGCAGTTTTGCTTCACACTGCACATAATTCTATATTACAAGATATAAATCCGTTAATTGTTAAAAGTGACTTAAGTGAATATATAATTTCAGAATCTGGATTAGCTTTGATGATTTCTGGTTTGATTGTGGCATCAATATATTGGAGCAAGCAAGGTGATCTAGAAAAGTCATTAATAGATTTAAGGTCTATGTAAAAGTATATCAATTATTTATATTATCGCCCTTTTGATTATATCAAAGGGGTGTTTGTTATTGCCAATAAATGGTATGATATAACTTGATTAAGAAAAAAGGGTTTTGGAAAATATGAATTAACTTAAAGGAGTGTGGAGTCAATGTTATTAGACTTAAAAATGGGTTTTGTAGAACCTTCGTTTACATTTTTATTTCAGATAATTAATACAATTTTATTGATACTAGTTATATTTTTGATTTATAGTTATATAAAGAAATTTAAAGCGAGAAGAATTAATTCGGAAATTAGACTTAGAAAGTGTGAAGATGATATAGAATATTTGAAAGACAATATTAAGTAGGTTATAACTATGAAGAACAAACGAAAGATTATTATATTCCTTACACATTTATGATGGAGAAAAGAATAGATTGAAATAAATTTGAATATAAATTACTAACTACCTTTATAAATTAAAGGTAGTTTTTTTTAACTAAAACTTAGCATAGCTACTCTAGATTCAATTTTTTCAAATTAAATCCAAGACAACAGTTTACAAATTTTTACAAAAATGCTATTATATATACATAAATTCCCAATTTGAAAAAAGGAGGTTACTATTATT
>JBARWW010000092.1:0-5978 GCA_049647005.1 Acidaminobacteraceae bacterium
GTTCTAAAGGGTCTAAAACACATATATTACAATGAGTGAAACTTAAACCCCACATCAAATCATTGTAATAATAACTTAAGAGGTGATATATATGAATTTATTTGAAAAAAGACATAGTGTAAGAAAATTTAAAGAACAAGATGTGTCAAATGATTTAATAAAAAAGATTATAGAGAATGCATCTTTTGCTCCATCAGGAAAAAACAAACAAAATTGGCATGTTGTTGCGCTTAAAAAACAAAGTGATAAGGACATGATAATGCAGTCATTAAATGAAAAAATTGAAAAGTTAGAGAAAATTTCAACGAGTGAGGAACTAGCTAAAATCAAAAAGATGACTCCTTATTTAGCTTGGCTTACAAAGGCGCCAGTGATATTTTTAATTTATGCATCTGATTACATTCCGACGGGTTATGAGATGTTCCTTGAGACGGATGTTGATTCTGAAGAACTTGCAAATCTAATTGCAACAGCTCCAGGCATTCAAAATATAGGTGCATTCATTGAAAACTTGCTTTTAAGTGCTACTGAAAATGGACTTGGTGGTTGTTGGATGACAGCACCTATGTTTGCTTCAAAAGAAATTACAGAAAATCTTAAAATTGATCTACATTCATACGAACTTACTGCAATGATTCCTATGGGATATCCTTTGACAGACGAAATTCCTCAGAAAAGTAGAAGAGAAGTATCTGAGATACTGACATTCTTATAATTGTATATTTCAATAATTTGTCTCTTGGCTAGAGATTACATTTGAATAAATTATCGGTTTTGTATTTTCACATTGGCGATAATCGCCAAGAACGTTCAAATATAAAACCGTAATTTATACTCAAATAAACTCTATGCCGGCGTTCTAAATTATTGAAATATACTGTGCTTTAAAGATCAATACATATAAAATCAAAACATTTGGAGATGTCGATATTTGATCGTTGGGATTAAAAGATTCAAACCTTAAACCCAAAACCCAAAACCTAAAGATAATATGGAGTATGTATTAAGGTTCAAAATGTTAATAAAGGATTTTGTTCAAATATAAACTCAAATCGAGTATCAATCATTGGAATATATTTTTAGGAGGACGTAATGAACATTGTTCATAAGCTAGTAATTGATGAAAACAATATAGAAAATGTCGAAAATCTATATCATGAAAATGGATGGACAGCCTATTCAAATAATAGACAAAAGTTAATTAATGCTATAAATAATAGCTATAACATAAGTATATGGGAAGAAGAATTGCTTGTGGCTCTTATTAGAGTGGTTACTGATATGGAAACTATATTATATATTCAGGATATATTGGTACTACCTTATAAGCAAAGGAAAGGATATGGCAGTTTGCTTATAAAAGAAGTGGAAAGTAAGTTTTCAAACGTAAAACAAAAAGTACTTTTGACAGATGAAAGCAAAAAAACTAGATCGTTTTATGAATCACTAAACTATAAGTCGTGTGATGATGGAGTTGTTGTTGCATTTATGAAGTATATTTAAGTATTTGATGTTTGACGAGTGTTTTCATTTGACTAATTTCCATATGAGCTAGCACCTTCTATTTTTTTATAAGTAGATTCATATTCTAATTCTTTATACCCAACATAAAAATATACATTAGACACGAATAACAATAATATAATTGTAGCGAGAACGCTAGTAATTAAATCTTTAGACATATGATTTATCAATGATTCCATCTCCTTATTATAGAAAGTATTTGCTAAATATCAGTATTATTAATTTGACTATAGTTACATGTAGAAACTGAAATTCTTCTGCAAATTTTTAATTATCTAAGATTAGAGCTTTTGTTACTCTAAATTACAGCAAATATATTTTTTTACGTGAGTAGTTATAAACCCTGATTATATACAAACATCATAAAATAAAAAAACATGCCATTACAAGAGGTATAAATCAAACCTTGCAATTTGCATGTTTTAATATTTATTTTAATATTTAAATGTAAGCATGAACTAAGCAAGAAGCTACTTAATATATAATTACTTACTAAAAGTCGTATAAATCACTTCTATAGCTGAGTCGCTGTAGTAGTCTTCAACTGCTTCAAGGTTGTTTTCAACAAGACTTTTATAGTAGCCATTTAGGTACTCGCCAAATTTAGACTTGGGATATAGTTTTAAGAATGACTCAAATGAAGCTTTTAGATCTTCATTTAATTTATTATCATCATAGCTAAATGCAGGTGTATTATTAGCACCTATCATATATGCCGATGCATAAGTCTTCATGTTAGAAAGAATCATGTCAAAGAACTTAGAACCTGGATATTTATTTAGGAAATCTTCAGTGCTAAGGATTCTATTTACCATTTCATCATATGAAATTGCAAAACCACCGTCGTTATACATAGGTTCATTAGATTCCATTGCAAGTAGTGTTATAGTATCTTTTAATTCGTTATTAAGATTATTAAAATACTTTTTGAAGTAAGAATAGTCAATGATTGGATAAGCCATACCTTCAGTTGAATGAACTCGGTAAGCATTTTTAACTACTGTATTTTCATATAATGAAAGAGTAGCTTTATCAAGTTTTGATGTATCAACTTTTTTTGTCTCATGTACATATGCATCATAAAGTGGTTGGTCTAGCTGAGCATTGAAAAAGTCATTATCTATAGATGCTTGACTCTCTTCCATGTTTTCGAGGATAAGGGTAAGTCCCTCTGATGCAATGTTAGAGTCAACTAATTTGTAGTACTGTTCAAACAACTCTAAAGATTCTTTAGGATATATTGTTGTATTTACAATTGTTCTAATTTCTTCAACAAACTCTTCATCTGATATTGAAATCGTATCTTTTGGAATTTCTTCAGAAGTTTCTTCTACAATTAAATTTGTTTCTGTAGAAGATTCAATGGCATTATTCGTTTTAGTTTCATCAGATTTACACCCGATAAGTGTAACTGATATTATCAAAATTAACGATAATAATTTAATATAATTTTTCATAATTACCTCCATAAGTGCTTTATTAATAGAATAAATATTCATCAAATAAATTTTCCAGATTGACTCTAGATAAAAATTTGTGCTTACATGAATCTAATGCTATTAGAATAAAATTTTGATAGCATATAGCTTAGATTGTATAATGATTTTTTTGCTAGGCAACTTCATTATACTACGAAAGTATTAATAAATCATTAATGATTAGTTTCAAAATAATTACAAATCAAAAACATGAAAATTCTAGTTAAATGATAATAATTATTATATAATATTATCTATACAATATTATCTATATACAATATAAGGAGAGAGGTAATTATGATAGAGAGAAAACTTGAAAAATTAAAAGAAATAATATTATCTTATGAAAAGCTTGCAATTGGATTTTCTGGCGGTGTTGATAGTTCACTTTTATCTGTTGTTGCTAGTGAAGTTTTAGGCAAAAATTTTATGGCTATAACTATAAATGGAGATATGATATCTAAGGAAGAACTTATTGTAGCAAAACGTATCACGTCAATATATAATATAAATCATGTAATTATAGATGTAGATATAGATGAGATTCCTTATTTTAAGGAAAATCCACTTGATAGATGTTATTACTGTAAAAAAGCGCTTTTTACAATGATTAAAAATAAAGCATTAGAATCAAGCATAGATTTGATTGCTGATGGAACAAATATAGATGATCTAGGTGATTATAGACCAGGACTAAGAGCAATTGAAGAACTAAAGGTTGTAAGTCCACTTAGAGAAGCGGGTTTAACTAAAGAGGATATACGAAAGATTAGTAAGATATATAATTTAGAAACATGGAATCATCCATCGGCAGCGTGTCTTGCTAGTAGAATTCCATATGGAACTAGTATTGATAAAAAGTCACTTGAACTTATTGGTAAAAGTGAAGAATATATAAAAAGTCTTGGATTTGAAGTTGTAAGGGTTCGAAAACACAATGAATTAGCTAGGATAGAGATAGGAAAACTAGAACTTTCAAAGTTACTTAATGAATTAATGATAGATAAAATCAATATGAAACTAAAAGAGTATGGATTTAAACATGTTGCACTTGATCTTAATGGATACAAGATGGGCAGTTTAAATGCTGATATTTAAATAAGCTAAGGAGGATATATGGATTCAAATAACTTACATGAATTATTAACGTCTCTAAAAGAAGGAAAAACAAGCGTTGATGAAGTTATGAACTCTATAAAGAGCTTAGAGTATACTGATCTTAATTATGCAAAGATAGATAATCATAGAGAACTTAGAAATGGCTTCCCAGAAGTTATATACTGTGAAGGTAAGACTGAAGACCAACTTATAGGTATCATAAATGCTATGAATGAAAAAGGTTCTAATATACTTGGAACAAGATTATCAAAAGATGTTTATAACAATATAAAAGATAAAATTACTAAGTCAACTTATCATGAATCTTCTAGACTTATATGTATAGTTAACCATGAACTCAAAAAATCAATTGCAAAAGTTTTAATTGCAACAGGTGGAACATCAGATATACCAGTTGCTGAAGAAGCTGCAATAACTGCTGAGATGCTAGGAACAAGTGTGTTAAGATTATACGATGTAGGTGTTGCAGGCATACATAGGTTATTAAACAATAGAAAGTATCTTGAAGAAGCGAGTGTTGTTATAACTGTTGCTGGTATGGAAGGCGCTCTTGCAAGTGTAGTTGGAGGCCTTGTTGACGTTCCTGTTATTGCAGTTCCTACAAGCGTGGGATATGGAGCAAACTTTTCGGGTCTAGCACCACTATTCTATATGTTAAATACGTGTGCAAGTGGAGTTGGAGTAGTAAACATAGATAATGGATTTGGAGCAGGCCATCTTGCTAGTACTATAATTCGCCAAATTGAGGAGACTAGAGATGAAAAATAAGTGTTTATATATAGAGTGTCCATCAGGAATTAGTGGAGACATGACGATTGGAGCATTTTTAGATCTTGGAGTAGTAACTATAGAAGAACTTAGAGAAGTGGTTAAAGAACTTAAGATATCAAACATTGAATTAACAAGTAAATCAGATGAAAAATGCGGTATAACAGGTACTAAGTTTGATGTGATTTTAACTGAAAAAACACACCATCATCAGGGTGGGCATTCACATGATGAGCATGATCCTAAGGTGCATAGTCATGATCATGACCACTCGCATCAAGTTGGACATGCAAATCACCACCATGCCAACCTAACATTTATTAATGGTTTAATTGATAGTTCAAACTTGGATGAAAAAGTAAAGTCATTAAGTAAGAATATATTTATGCATGTTGCAAAGAGTGAATCAAAGATACATGGTAAGTCACTTGATGAAGTTCATTTTCATGAAGTTGGAGCATTTGACTCTATCGTAGATATTGTTCTAAGCGCCTACTGTGTAGTAAAATCTGATGTGGAAAAGGTATTTGTTTCAAACATTCATATAGGAACGGGACATGTTAAGTGTGATCATGGAATACTACCAGTTCCAGCTCCTGCAACTATGGATATATTGAAAGGACTTCCAGTTTATTCAAAAGATATTAAATCAGAACTTGTAACACCTACAGGAGCCGCTATTATAAAAGAAATAGGTGATCAGTATGGTTCTACACCAGTATTAAGGATAAAAAACATAGGTTATGGTCTTGGAACTAAAGACTTAAGTATAGCAAATGTTTTGAGGGTTTCTATATGTGACTATTAATCAAATTATCACGCGGTCTGCGTAATTTAATTATGTCAACCATAGGTCGGTTTAGATAATTATATAATTGAAATTTTAAAAGATGCTAATAATATTAGCATCTTTTTTGTGTAAATTTGAAAATAAGGGTATCAATAAGCTAAATGAAGTATAATCTTATAATTAAAACTATTACATACGAAGGACGTGAAAACATGAAAATAGGAGTTATTGGACTAGGAAAAATGGGTGGTAATCTTGCTTACAACTTAAGGGACAGTGGGTATGATGTTGTTGTACAT
>JBARWW010000093.1:0-7493 GCA_049647005.1 Acidaminobacteraceae bacterium
TGTACTTGTTATTGGTGGAGCAGGAAAATCTGGAATGCTTTGTTTATATGAAGCAAAGAAGATTGTTGGACCAAACGGAAAAGTAATTTGTCTTGGACGTAGCGAAGCTTCTATGGATAAAGTTAAAAAAGCAAACTTAGCGGACTACTACATGGTAGCGGACGCAACTAAACCAGTTGAAGTACTTGAAAAAGTTAAAGAAATTACAAACGGCGAAATGGCGGATGTAACTATAAACTGTGTTAACATAAACAAAACTGAAATGTCATCTATCCTAGCTACTAAAGATGATGGAACAATCTATTTCTTCTCAATGGCTACAAGCTTTACAACAGCCGCTCTTGGTGCTGAAGGAGTTGGAATGGATACTACTATGATCATTGGTAACGGATACACTAGAGGTCATGCTGCTATCGCACTTGACATCATGAGAGAAAGTAAAGAGCTTAGAGAAGTTTATACAGAGCTATACGCATAATTTAAAAACATAATTTAAAAGCATAATAAGTTTACAAACTATGATAAAAGGGGCCGAAACTTTGAAAATCTAACCAATTTTCGAGTGTTTATAAAATACCCAACCTTACCCAAGCTATTTAACCCCAAAGGCTTCCTTTTACATAGTTTTTATAATTTTAATAAAAAATGAACTAGAAGATCGTTTGATTCACTATATGCTTTAAGAATCAAATTTTGTACTTTATAGATCGTGTATTTGATAAGCACCTTAACTTTTACTATTATAAGGAGGGTATTTAACGCAATGAGACACTATAATGAGGTAGAACTTTGGAAAAACGTAACGCAAGCTGAGTGGGATGATTGGAAATGGCAAACAAAGAATAGAATTGATGATATTGAAACTCTTAAGCAGATTATAAACCTTACTGACGAAGAAACAAACGGTATTGAAAAATCACTTGAGATATTAAGAATGGGAATTACTCCATACTACGCACTACTTATGGACCAAGATGACAGTAAATGTCCAGTTAGAATGCAAGCTGTACCAACTATTAACGAAACTTATACGAGTGATGCTGACATGGACGATCCACTTCATGAAGATGGTGATTCACCAGTTCCAGGACTTACTCATAGATATCCAGATAGAGTTTTACTACTTGTAACAGATATGTGCTCTATGTACTGTAGACACTGTACAAGAAGAAGATTTGCTGGTAGTCAAGATACGAGTTTACCAATGGAGAGAATTGATAATGCAATCGAGTATATCAGAAACAACCCTGTTGTTCGTGATGTATTATTATCAGGTGGAGACTGTTTGCTTATCTCTGATGATAAGCTTGAGTATATAATCTCTAAACTGAGAGAAATTCCTCACGTTGAAATTATCAGACTTGGTTCAAGAACTCCAGTTGTAATGCCACAAAGAATTACAGATGACCTAGTAAACATGCTTAAAAAGTACCACCCAATATGGTTAAACACTCACTTCAATCACTCTAAAGAGATTACTCCTGAGACTATAGAAGCATGTAGAAAATTAGCTGACGCTGGTATTCCACTTGGAAACCAATCAGTATTACTTCGTGGTATCAATGATTGTACACATATTATGAGAAATTTAGTTCATGATTTAGTTAAGATGAGAGTTCGTCCTTACTATATCTATCAATGTGACTTATCTACAGGTATTGAGCACTTTAGAACACCTGTATCAAAAGGTATAGAGATTATAGAAGGACTTCGTGGACATACGTCTGGATATGCTGTTCCTGTATTTGTAGTTGACGCACCAGGTGGTGGAGGAAAAACTCCAGTAATGCCTCAGTATGTAATATCTCAATCGCCTAAGAGAGTTATTCTTAGAAACTTTGAGGGTGTAGTTACAACGTATGCAGAGCCAGAAGCTTACAATGACGTTTGTCAGTGTGAAACATGTAAAGCTGAGAGTCACAAGCTAATTGGTGTAGCTGGTTTACTACAAGGTAACCAAGTAAATCTTGAACTTAAAGACTTAGATAGAGAAAGTAGATCTCACCACGAGTAGAATAAACTCATTTCATGTGTGAAGATGTAAATATCAAAATAATTAAAAACTAAAGAAAAAATGAAATAAATAGAGAAGTAATAAATAAGTTTATATAAAGATTAAAACTTATCTACTGTGAGACTTAGGCTTGGTGATTATATGTTAATAGAAAAAATTATGAAAAGTTGTGAAACTGTGTCTATAGTTGGTATGGCTAAAAATGTAGGTAAAACAGTGACGCTAAATGAAATTATCGATCAAGCATGTGAACTTAGCATTGTGCTTGGCATAACTTCAATTGGGCGAGACGGAGAGAGTAGGGATCTTGTAAGTGATACTGAAAAGCCTAGGATTTTTATAACTAAGGGAACGATTATAGCAACAGCCGAAAAACTTTTAAACCGCGGGGATTTAAAGTATGAAGTACTTGAGATTTTGGATCAGAATACTATCCTAGGCAAGATTGTTCTTATTAGAGCAACGCGCTGTGGCTACGTAGATGTTTCAGGACCATTTACCAATAGCGGCATAAAAAATGCATGTGAAAAGATGCTTTGGTGGGGAGCTAACTTAGTCGTTGTAGACGGTGCTCTTGATCGGAAAACCTCAGCATCGCCAAGCGTCACTGAGGGAACAATTCTCTCAACTGGTGCAGCTCTTAGTAGAGACCTAAATAAAGTTATAAAAGATACATCATTTAAGATGCAAGTACTAAATTTGCCAGCCTTTAGCAATGATAGATATAGAAACATTGCTAAAGAGATGATGGACAATGGAAAACTTTGCATAATAGAAGAAGATTTAAATACTATTATACTTGATGCTAAGACAGCCCTTAATTCAGGGAAAAAATTATCAAGGCTACTTAGTGACAATTCAAAAGTAATAGTAATACCAGGCTCCCTAACAGGGAGCTTGGTAAATGATATAGGTTCTCACAGATCGCTTCGTGGTATACAATTAGTTGTAAAAGATAGTACAAAGATATTTTTATCAGAAGCTGAATGGCTAGGTGTTATGTCAAAGAAAGCTGAAATTATGGTAATGGATAAGATAAACTTGATTGCTGTAACAGTAAATCCACTTTCACCAAAAGGATATTTTTTTGAATCTGATAAACTAATAAGCGGCTTAAATAAATATCATAGTGATATACCAATTATCGATGTTCTTATGGAGGATGGCTATGGATTTACATGCTGATAATATAAAGATAAAAGAATCATGGACAAAAGATTCATATAGCTTTGGTCTAGATTTTATATTTGATAGGCTTAGAACATCTGGGCCTTATGGTAAGATGGGATTTAAAAACAGCCCAGTTTATCTTCCAGGAGACGAGGAAAAACTAAATATAGAATATGATTATATGGAGCGAATCAACGCTCGTATAAATATGAGTAGAATGTCACTAAACATCGTACGTGGTGTCATTGGTGAGATAAAAAATACAACTGGTACATATGATCGGCTTATAAATGGTGAAACCCTTACGGAAGTAGAGTTTTATGAAATAAAAAGTTTTAACTTAGGTGTAAGTAAGCTCGCTAAAACACTTGAAAAATATAAGTATGCTAATTACTCTAAAAAACTTATAGCACCTTCAAGGAAAATTTCGAAACTACTTGATCCAGAGGAAAATAATAGTAGCACATTTATGATATACGATAGTTATAGCCCGAAACTAAAAGAAATCAGAAAAAATATAAATGCTATAAGTAGTAAACTTGATCAGAAAAAAATCGAAACATCGAATAATTTGAAAAATGAATATAATATATCACCCAGAAATGGACAAAAATATGTAATAGACAAAAATGATCATGACTTAGTTGAAAGACTAATGCAAGATAGGCGTTTATCATATGTCTCAGAAGATTATCTAAAGGTAAGATTTCAGATTAACGAAGAGTATATTGGACTTTCTTTGTTCAAAGAACTTGCAGAATTGAAAGTACTTGAACTACTTGAAGAAGACAAGATCTTAGTTAAGTTATCATCATCTTTGAAGTTATTATCAGAGAGTATAAAGCATAATATAGATGCACTCTCAGAACTTGATTTTAGAATATCAAAAGTAATACTTATAGAAGCATTTAATTTAAAGAGACCAAAGCTAATAGACGAAAGTACTATTAGTATAAAAAATGGTCGTCATCTTAAAACAGAACACAATGTTAAAATTGAAAAAAGAACTTATACACCAATAAACATAAGTTTTGAACGTGGTGTGAGTTGTATAACAGGCGTTAACATGGGTGGAAAAACAGTAAGTTTAAAGATGCTTGGCCAGGCAGTTATAATGTCACAGCTTGGTTTCTTTGTACCGTGTGAGTATATGGAGTTTTCACTTAGAAGTTTTGTATCTATAAGCTCTGGTGATTCGCAAAGTGTTGAAACTGGTCTTAGTACATTTGGATCAGAGATTGTAAACATTAAGGAAGCGCTTCATGATTCAAGGGAAAATGGACTTATTTTAATTGATGAACTTGCAAGGGGAACAAACCCTGTAGAGGGGACAGCTATATCAAAGGCTGTTATAAAACATTTGCAACCTCGCAAACTTATATCAGTTGTGACAACACACTTTGAAGGTGTTGGAAACATGGATGGTGTATTCCACTATCAAGTTACTGGCCTAAAAAAAGAGGTGCTTGAAGCTCTAAGTAAAGAGACTATAACATCGCTTGAAAAAATACAGATGGTTATGGACTACTCATTAATTAAAGTTGATAAAAATGCTAAAGTGCCAAAAGACGCTATAGAGATAGCTAGATTACTTGGACTTGACGCAAATATTATAGAGATAGCAGAAGCGTTTTTAGAGGAGGATGTATAGATGAAAAGCAAGTTAAACCTTGATCCAGAGCTGATTGCAAAAGCAAGAGCATCTGCTGGAAATATCGCCGACGATGTACAAGAATTTATAGACCAACATACAACTGTTACAGTTGAGAGAACTGTACTTAGATTACTTGGTGTAGATGGAGTTGACGAATTTGAACAACCACTTCCAAACATTGTCATGAATTCGATAAATGATGGTGGTGGATTTAAAGAGGGCGCAGCTTACTGGATGGGTAATGCTATGATCGCTACAGGGAAGTCACCTCAAGAAATTGCTAATGCAATAGTTGCAGATGAAATTAAAATCACTGAATTAGCAATTAGTCCACTTGATAAAATTAAAGAAGCTATTCAGCCAGTTGCAGAGGAAACAGTTGAGAAAATTGCAAACAATAGAAAAGACAGAGAAAATTTCATAGAAAATCTAGGTGAGGGTAGCAAACCTTATCTTTATGTAATCGTTGCAACAGGAAATATATACGAAGACGTTCTTCAAGCAAAAGCAGCAGCTAAACAAGGTGCTGATATTATCGCAGTAATTAGAACTACAGCCCAGAGTCTACTTGATTATGTACCATATGGAGCTACTACTGAAGGTTTTGGTGGAACATACGCAACACAAGAGAACTTTAGAATCATGAGAGAGGCACTTGATGAAGTAGGAGCAGAAGTTGGAAGATACATAAGACTTTGTAACTATTGCTCTGGACTTTGTATGCCAGAGATAGCTGCTATGGGAGCACTAGAGCGACTTGACGTTATGCTAAATGACGCTCTTTACGGGATTTTATTTAGAGATATAAACATGCAAAGAACATTTGTAGACCAGTACTTCTCAAGAGTAATCAATGGTTTTGCAGGTATTATTATAAACACTGGTGAAGATAACTACTTAACAACATCAGACGCTATAGAAGAGGCTCATACAGTACTTGCCTCGCAAATAATCAACGAGCAATTTGCACTTCGCGCTGGTATTCCCGAGGAACAGATGGGACTTGGTCATGCATTTGAAATTAATCCAAACGTTGAAGATGGATTTTTACTTGAACTATCTCAAGCACAAATGGCTAGAGAAGTATTTCCAAATGCACCACTTAAGTATATGCCACCTACAAAGTATAAAACAGGAAACATATATAAAGGTCATATTCAAGATGCACTATTTAACATGGTATCTATTATGACAGGACAAAGCTTACAGCTTCTTGGTATGCTTACAGAAGCAATTCATACACCACTTCTTCAAGATAGAGCATTATCTATTGAAAATGCTAAGTATGTATTCAATAACATGAGACATCTTGGTGATGAAATTGAGTTTAAAAAAGATGGAGTAATCCAGAAGAGAGCTCAACTTGTAGTCAAGGAAGCACAAGAAATGATTGAAGACATTGAAAAAACTGGAATTATGCCAACTATTGAAATGGGCAAATTTGCAGGCGTAAAGAGAGCTATGGACGGTGGAAAAGGTCTAGATGGAGTTACTATAAAAGGTGAAAATTACTTCAACCCATTTATCGCTTTAATGTTAGGAGGTAAAAACTAATGAATAAAGTAGACTTAAGCAAGGTAAAACCTTATGGTGACACTCTAAATGATGGTATGATGCAATTTTCTTTTACACTTCCAATTCCTCACGGTGATGAATCAAGTGAAGCTGCAAAACAAATGCTTATAAAAATGGGGATCTCAGAGCCACAAGTAGTTTATGCTCAGGACCTTGGTGTTGGATATACATTCTTCACAATGTACGGAAAATGTGATCACACAGTTGATTACACAACTATACATGTTCCAAAAGTTGAATCTGATGTTATGGATAAGTATGGAGTAGAAGACTTCATAAAAGAGAACATTAAAAGAGACGTAACTATTGTAGGTGCCTGTACTGGAACTGACGCTCATACTGTTGGTATCGATGCGATTATGAACATGAAGGGTTACGATGGTCACTATGGACTTGAGAGATATAAAGGAATTAACGCTATAAACATGGGTAGCCAGGTAGCAAACGAAGTTATGCTAGCAAAGGCAATCGAAGTAAATGCTGATGCAATTATAATATCTCAGGTTGTTACTCAAAAAGATGTTCATATTCCTAACCTAACTCAAATGGTAGAACTTGTTGAAGCGGAAGGTCTTAGAGATAAGCTTATCGTAATCGCAGGTGGACCAAGAGTTAGTCATGAACTTGCTCGTGAACTTGGATACGACGCTGGATTTGGTCCTGGATCATTTGCAGAAGATGTTGCATCATTTGTAGTTCAGCAGATAGTTGATAGAGATTTAGTTTAAATATATAAACAAAGCGCCAAAATCTAGTAGAATATATCTACTCGGTTTTGGCGTTTTTTATATATAGCTATAAAGAATAATTTTATGCATTCTAAATAATAGTTTTTTAGTGTTTTGCATTTGTAACCTAGATTTAATGCCAAAAATCGCATATGAAATATATAATATTAGTATAGAAGTAAGCACTACTATACTTTATATTAAGATAATAAGTCAACTGCGCTTTATAGCTTATAAAAGGTGCGTTACTTGCCGATACATATTAGCACTTTTAATTATTTAGGGGGCATTATTTATGAAGATAAAAAAGAAAATTTTATATAAGGTGTTAGCACTTGCTTTAGTACTAGGC
>JBARWW010000094.1:0-8682 GCA_049647005.1 Acidaminobacteraceae bacterium
CATATCTATTTGGCTTGATCTAATAAAGCTTGCTGGTGATACTGTCCAGATGAGTATTATTGCTATTGGGATTGCGAGTTTTGGAATGTTGGTAACTATAGGATTTGGAACTAATAAATTTTTAGAAGGTAGATTTAAAATTTTGAAAAATATTGTCTATTATATTACACAAGCAGTGTATATATTCACAAGAACTGTTCCAGAACTTATATGGGCTGTTATATTGATATTTATATTTAAACCAGGTATTCTTCCTGGAGCTATTGCACTTGGAATACATAATTTCGGAATACTAGGAAAGTTATGTGCGGAAGTTATAGAGGACTACGATGACACTCCAAGTAAATCACTTAATAAAAGCGGTGCATCAAGATTGCAAAGTTTTATATATGGAACCATTCCAACTGTATATCCTAGATTTATATCATATGTACTATATAGATTTGAAATTATAGTTAGAACATCTATAATTGTAGGAATAGTTGGTGCTGGTGGTCTCGGAGAGATATTTAGATTGAGCATGAGTTATTTTCATTATGGAGAAGTTGGCATGATTATAATTGTCTACCTAGTCTTAGTCGCATTAAGTGATTTTGTATCAGTTAAACTTCAAAAATTTAATAGCTAATACTATAAAATTAGATTTAAAAAGGGGCTAGAAATCATTTGATTTTTAGCCTCTTGATATGAAGTTGATCTTTTGAAACTGCTAAATTGCAAATATTATATATAGCAATGCAAAGAATCATATTTTGTATAGCTTCTAATTTTTTATAGTATATTCAAGTCTACCAAAAACACCAGGCGCAATTTCGTATTTATCAAATACAATAACAACACAATTATCACTATTTATATAGAAATCGACATCAGTTCTAACTAAAAAATTACTTGAATCTACGTCTTCAAAAAAGCTGATTTCGCCAGAATTTTTTTGGATTTGTATATCTTTGAGAACGCTATTTGTAATTAGAACTTGATAGTTAACTCCAAGTAAATCTTCTAAAGTAAGATCTTTGTTGTTTTCAACGTCAATATTAAAGTAAGAGTACTCAGCATAAGCGGCAGCTAAAGATTCGTGACTAAATACTAAAAATGATAAACTGTTATTGTTACTTGAGTAAATCTTATAATCTACTTTGACTTGCATATTTTTTTCTTTGAAACCCTCTTCGCTGCCACCAGTTTCTATATAGGCTTCTTTATATTCATCAGCACCTAGCTTAGCTTCTTTTAATGAATTACTTATCTTTTCCTCTATTATAGAATTTATAGTTTCTTGGTATTCGCTATCAGACATTTCTGATACAGCTGGCATATTTACGATTTGTTCTATATTTTCAGATTTAGTGGTATAGTTTTTTAATGTCAATACTTTTGCAATACTACCTATAACTGGAATTTCAGAGATGCTATCTGCAAATGAAGGTATAAGGTTAAGTGGTAAAACAAGTAAGGCTATTGCTGCTGCGCTTGAAACTATTGCATTAAGTCTTCTCTTATTTCTATATTTAGTGTCGTTTTTAATAGTTTTATTAATCATTTCATCTAACTCCTTTGGGATATCAATATTGTCATATTCTTTTTTGAAATCATCTAGACTATTCAAAATTATTCACCTCGCATTCTAATTGTAGTTTGAGTTTATCCAGTATAAGGTAAGTTCTTGTCTTAAGAGTATTTATATTAAGTCCTGTTACTAGCGCAATATCTTTAAATTTTAAATCCTCAAAATATCTTAGCATTATTATGCTTTTCTCCAAGTCGTCTAATTTTTCAAGTGCAGTGTACAAGTCGATATTTTCGTTTTCATTTGTTTCTTTTGATTTAAGAGTTTCACTTATGAATTCGAGAGGGCATGTCACTTTGCGGTTATTTATATATGTGATACTCGTATTAATTAGTATCCTATAGAACCAAGTAGCTATGTATTTGCTCTCTAAGATTGTGTGCGATGATTTTAATGCTTTTAATAGCGCTTCTTGAACTATATCTAAAGCATCGTCTTTAGACTTAGTATACATATAGGCAGTTCGGTAAAATTTTTCTTGATTATTTTTAACGTAGTCTATTAATAGAAGATGGTTCTTATTTGATTTTTTCATTAATTAAGCTCCTTTCATAATATTAGACTATTTAGCTTATCAAAAAGTTGTAGTTATAAATATTTTTTTTTTCATAGCGACTTATTATACATTAGATTTTGATGTATTGACTAGTTAGCTTAAAAGTCATATAATTTGAGACAGTTAAATAAGTAGGGGAGCTTGTGCATCAGGCTGAGAGAAAATCTAATGTGATTAAAACCCTTTAACCTGATCTGGATAATGCCAGCGTAGGAAACATAAGCTTTAGGAAAATTGTAATTAATTATTTGCAAATTAAACCTTTAAGATGTGCGTTGCCTATTATGGTTGCGCTTTTTTTGTTTTTTGTCTACATATAATAATAAAAAACATAGCAAAGTTTTACTGTGAATTATTTAAGAGTGCTTACTTTTAGGAGGATATATGGAAAATTCGAGGGACTATCTACTTTACTTAGTGTCAGATTCTAGATTTGAAGGATCAAAATCTATGTATGATCAAATTGAAGAGGCTATTAAAAATGGAGTAACAATGCTTCAATTTAGAGATAAATCTTTAGGTGATGAAAAGTTTCTAAGTATGGCTATAAAGCTTCGTGAATTAACAAATAGATATAGTATTCCATTTATTATAAATGATAAAGTCGAGCTTGCTATAAAATGTGGCGCTGATGGTGTTCATATAGGACGAAGTGATATGAGCATAAAAGAAGGAAGAGAAAAACTTGGAACAGAAATGCTAATAGGATCTTCGGTTGCTACGGTTGAAGAAGCTTTAAAAGCTCAGGAAGCAGGGGCAAATTACCTTGGTGTCGGAGCTATGTTTTCTACGACTACTAAGAGTGATACAAGAAGTGTTACTCCAGATACTCTAAAAGAAATTTGTAATGCTATAAATATACCAGCACTTGCTATCGGTGGCATAAATGAAACAAATATAGTTAAACTTAAGATGACGGGAGTTAGTGGTGTTGCAGTAGTATCAGCAATATTTGCTAAAAATGACATAGCTAGTGCAACTAAAGAATTAAGAAATACCTGTGAAGGACTATTCTATTAAAATAAAGATCCTCATATACTTAATAAAACTATTGGATGTGATTAAATGAAGAAAGTTCTTACGATTGCTGGATCCGATTGTAGTGGCGGAGCTGGAATACAAGCTGATTTAAAAACTATACTTGCTCACGAGTGCTATGGTATGAGCGTAATAACAGCGCTAACAGCACAAAATACAAGAGGAGTACATGATACTCTATCAGTTGAACATACATTTGTAGAAAGTCAGCTTAGGTGTGTATTTGATGATATATATCCAGATGCTATTAAGATAGGTATGCTTTTAAATAAAGAGATAGCCGAGTCTGTATCAATAAAACTTTTTGAATATAAAGCTAAAAAAGTAGTGTTTGACCCTGTTATGGTATCAAGTTCAGGGCGAAGACTGCTAGATGATGAGGCAATATCTCTTATTAAACGTAAACTTTTACCTCTTGTAGAGATACTTACTCCAAATATATGTGAGGCAGAGGTCTTATCAGGAGTTTCAATAAACTCAAAAGAAGATATGATTAATTCAGCAAAGCAAATTGAACTTTTATATAAAGGATACATACTTATAAAAGGAGGACACAGTATAGATAATGCTGATGACCTTTTGTATAAAAACAATGAAATTACTTGGTTTAGTGGAGAACGAATTGAAAATTCTAATTCGCATGGAACAGGTTGCACGCTATCATCGGCTATTGCATCTAATCTAGCACTTGGATATGACGCATACGAAAGCGTGGGTAGAGCAAAATTATATATAAATAGGCTTCTTGAAAACAAAATGAACCTAGGTCACGGAAGTGGTCCGCTTAATCACATAGTAAGGTAAAAAAATTGTATTTCATAATTAAAGGGATGTAAATTTTTTTTATCATTAAAGCTGTCTGGATTTATTTAATCTTAAACTTTATATGGATTTTATATATTTTAGACGTAGATATGTTATAGTTCTTGTAAAATATGTATACAGGAGATTGATTATATGAATATAAAATTTATTAAAAATGATGAGTTTAGCATTTCAAAGTGGTCGGGTGGAACGACAAGTCAACTTGCAATTTATCCAGAGTTTGCAGTGTATGATGAGCGTGACTTTCTGTGGAGGATAAGTTCTGCAAAGGTTGAAGTCGACAAGTCTACATTTACTAAATTAGATGATTATAAAAGAATAATTATGATACTAGACGGAGAGCTTGAGCTTATTCATAAAGATCAACACAGTGCACTTTTAAATCAATTTGAAAGCGACTATTTTAATGGGGAGTGGGAAACTACTAGCTATGGCAGAGTAGTTGATTATAATCTTATGATGAGTAAAAGTTGTCAAGGTGATATTGAATATATAAAAGTTGCAAATACCTTTAAGCAGATAGAACTGTGTAATAAAATAAATAGATTAGAAAAGAAAAATAGTAAAAAAGCAAAAAAGTATACACAGACATTTTATTGTTATAGTGGAGTTATAAGTATCAAATTATTGGAGGATACTTATATAATTGAGAAAGGTGATTTTTTACAAGTAGATTTTGACCAGAGTGATGATTTGAAAAATATTGAGTTTTCATTAGAGAAGGTAAGTATAAGTCCACTGGAATCATTGCCTTACGCAGAGCTTATAAGTGCTTTCATTTCATACTAAAAAATATATAATAACTTGTGAGTCAATTACAAATAGTTGGTGGAACCCATCGGATAAAGGAAAGCTTGAAGATACAAATGGCAAAGGCTATGTGTTTAAAGATGGAAAAATTTACTTCTACACAGGTCTTATGGAAGAGTTAGTTCAAAATGCAGGATATAAAGCAAATTAAAATTTCTAAGGTGTTGCCATGTGCAGCATTTTTTTTATAAAAAATGTAATCGTTATATTTTTATAATAGCTCTTATTGTAATTGAGTAATTACCTTATTATTGCTATAATAGATAAAAGAAGTAAAACGCTTTATTTATGTGATATTAAAAGATGAAATCAATAAAATGTACATTTAAGTAAAAAAATTGAACTATTAATATATATAAAAATTCGGGAGAGGTATTTATGATTAAAAAAATTACAATAATACTTTTTACAATTATATTATTTTATTCTATAAGTTTTGCAGATGATGATCTAGCCATTCAAAGTTCAGATTTGATTGATATTACAATAGGAATCTTTCCCAATGAGCCTTTAGTCTATCTTGAAGATGGAGTCGCTAAGGGATTCTTTATTGACTTATTAAATGAAATCGCTTCAAATGAAAACTGGAATATAAGATACGTTGAGGATTCACTTTCAAATTCGATTGAAAAATTAGAAGACTCAGAAATAGATCTTTTGTTAGGATTAGCTTATTCTAGTGAACGCGATCTTAAATATGATTATAATGAGGAGACTTTATTTGTAAATTGGGGTCAAATTTATTCGAGGCCAGGTATCGAGATAGAATCCTTTTTAGATTTGAAAGATAAATTAGTAGGTGTATATAAAAATGATATTCACTATATTGGTCAGTTTGGACTTAAACACACACTTGAGCAATTTGAAATTCCAGTAAATTTTATAGTTATTGATGACAAGAAACAACTATTAAAACAAATAGAAAACGGTGCACTCGATGTCGGCATTGTAAACAGTACATTTGGTATTGCAAATGAAGATCAGTTTAATATAACCAGAACTCCTATACAACTAAACCCTGTCCAAATGCAGATTGTGAAATCTGAAGATACGAATTCTCAAATACTAACAACTATAGATTCCTATATAAAAAAGTGGAAAGAGAATGAAAATTCATTTTATTATGAAAGTTTATCTAAAACCTTTAGAACAGATACTAAATTTACAGTTCCACGGTGGCTAAGATTACTTATATACGGTATATTAGTACTTTTGATTTTAGCAATTATAATCATAATCGGTGGACGAAAGATAATAAAAAATCAAACAAAAGAATTACGTAGTCTTAATGATAATTTGGAACTTAAAGTTGAAGAGCGAACTGTTGATTTAGACGGGGCAAATCAACAACTCAAAGTATCTGTATTAGCTCTTGAAGAAAAACAGGCAGAGATAGAAGAGATTAATGCAACTTTAGAAGAGCAGATAGGACTATTAAAACAAACTCAAAATCAACTAATAGAGTCAGAAAAAATGGCTTCGCTTGGAAGTATGGTTGCCTCCAGAGCTCATGAGTTAAACACACCGCTTGGTATATGTGTAACTTTAATTTCTAACTTAAAATTAGATACAACTATTCACCAAAATAATTTTAAAGAAAACAAGTTAACCCGCAAATTAGTCCGGGAATATATAGAAGACGTTTATACTACTACGGAAATATTTGATAATAATTTAAATAATATGCTTGATTTAGTTAATAGATTTAAAATGCTTTCATCAGATAGGGATTATAATAATGAGCAATATATTAATCTCAATAGCTATATTGATATACAAATGAAATCATTAACTCCAGAACTTAAAAAATCGAAGCATACTTATAGTATCTCTTGTGATGAAAACTTGAAAATTTATATTGATCCATCTGTACTCTCGCAGGTAATTAGAAATCTTACCATGAATTCAATAATACATGGTTTTGAAAATATGGAGAGTGGTAAAATTAATATAAATATTATAGAGCAAAGCAAACATATGATAATAGTGTATTCAGATAATGGAGAGGGCATACCGACGAGTATACGAGATAGAGTCTTTGATCCATTCTTTACAACAAAAAGAAATCAAGGTGGCACAGGTCTAGGTCTTTCTATTGTTCATAGTTCTGTAACGAAGACGCTCGGTGGCGAACTAATATTAGATTCAGAGCCAGGTAAAGGGGTTAAATATACAATCAAACTTCCTAAAAATGAAGGATAGATAGGAGATAATGAAAAACATATAACTAAATAAATTGAATCCGAAAAGGGAATAAACTTGTATAAGTTTATTCCCTTAGTAGTTTTTACTTAAATAAATAGTATATGTATTTCAACAATATGTTTGACATTTTAAATAAATAGGAGTAAAATTTCAATAAAGAACAGGTGATTTTTTATGCAAATTAAAAAAGAAGAAGTCGAAAATGCTCTAAAGCGAGAAGCAAAAAAACAGTTTCTAGACCATGGTTTTGAAAAAGTATCACTTAGGAAAATTGTTAAAAATGCTGGTACTACACTCGGTAATTTTTATAATTACTTTGATAGTAAAGAAGCTTTGTTTGCTAGCATAGTTGAGCAAGCTTATCATAGCATTATATATGTTATCAATAATCATCAGAAGTGGGAAAGGAATGATGATCTATGGAAAGTGCAAGATGTATCAGTGTGGAGACGCGAGCTTCTTAAGTTGATTACTCCAGTTATACCAAACTTCACATCAGCCTTTGTAATACTGATTGAAGGAAGTACAGGTACTAGGTTTGAACATGCTAAGGATGATTTGATTAGAGTATTATCAGAGCATTTTTTAGAGCATATTGAAAACTTTAATCCAAATTATGAAAATAGTGAACTTGCAGGTGTATTGTCAAATCAATTGATATTTGGCCTTCTTCAAATTATAAAGAGTTTTGAAGATGAAGATATTAGAGCAAAGCTAATAACTGAACAAATATTATTTTTTGCAATTGGAACTATGGGTATACTTAAGAGTGAGAAAAGTGTTCTGTAAAAAGAACACTTTTAAAACATTTTAAAAAAGTACAAGTGATTTTTATTGGAGGTGTATTTATGATAAAAGTAAAAAATTTAAATTTTTCATATCAAAATACAAAAGATAAAGCTATAAAGAACCTTAACTTTGAGATAGATAAGGGCGAGGTCTTTGGCTTTTTAGGCCCAAGTGGAGCTGGAAAAACCACAGCACAAAGATTGATAATTGGACTTCTCCGTGGATATACAGGTGATATTGAGATACTTGGACGTGAGAGGAAAGATTGGAATAAAAGTTTTTATGAAAAAATAGGAGTGGCTTTTGATTTTCCAAATCTTTATGTAAAACTTAGCGCCTATGAAAATCTAAATCTAATAGGATCTTACTATGAAAATCCACCTAAAAATATAGATGAACTATTAGATCATGTCGGTCTTTTAAAAGACAAGGATAAGAAAGTAGAAGGATTTTCAAAAGGTATGAAGATGAGGCTCAACTTTATAAGATCAATCATGCATGATCCAGATATTGTTTTTTTCGATGAACCAACATCTGGACTTGATCCAGTAAATGCAAAAATAATAAAAGATAAGATTTTAGATATGAAAAGGGAAGGAAAAACTATATTTTTAACCACACATAATATGACTGTTGCAGAGCAGCTATGCGATAGAGTTGCATTTATAAATGAAGGTAGTTTATCGGCTATAGATAGTCCTAAAAACCTTATGGTAGAGCATGGTAAACCAACTGTTGATATAGAGTATTTAGATAAGGGAAAGATAGTGACTCAAAAAATAATGCTTAAAAATATGAATACAAATAATAATTTTAAAAAAATACTAGAGAATCATGAAATTATTACTATTCATAGTCAAGAGGCAACACTTGAAGATGTATTTATTCT
>JBARWW010000095.1:0-2329 GCA_049647005.1 Acidaminobacteraceae bacterium
AAACAACTATGGTACTTGGTGATAAGGAAATCATAGCTCATGGAAATGGTTACATTGAAGATATACAGTGTGGTCTTAGATTTAGACTTTCTCCAAAGTCCTTCTATCAGATAAATCATGAGCAAACTGAGAAACTTTACAATAGGGCTATTGAACTTGCAGATATAAAAAAGACTGATAAGGTCTTTGATGCTTATTGTGGTATCGGAACTATTGGACTTATAGCTAGTAAAACGGCTATGGAAGTAGTTGGGGTAGATCTTAACGAAGACGCTGTTAAAAATGCTACGATAAATGCCCAGCTTAATGACATTACAAACGCAAGATTTTACAAGGGTGATGCAGGTCATTTTATGAATGAAATTGCAAAAGAAAATGTTAAGTTTGATACAGTATTTATGGATCCGCCTAGAAGTGGTAGTGATGAGAAGTTCTTATCATCAGTGGTAAGATTAGCACCTAAAAAAGTAATCTATATATCTTGTAATCCAGTAACACAAGAAACAGATCTTAAGTACTTAGTAGATCGTGGTTACAAAGTAGAACGAATCGTTCCTGTAGATATGTTTCCACAGACTTATCATGTTGAGAGTATAGTGAAACTTACTAGGAAATAGAAAGCTTTTTAGAAAATATAATGGTGGAAAATGCTTGTTTTTCCACCGTAATGCCACCGCTAGAAATAGCTCAGTGGCATTTTTTAAACTCTATTTTAGTGATATATGTAAATGGATGTTATAATAAACACAAGAAAATTCACTGGAAAACAAAAAAATATAGAGGACGGTGCAAAATGGAAAAAGGTTATGTACATGTTTATACAGGTAATGGAAAAGGTAAAACTACAGCAGCTTTTGGGCTTGCAGTAAGAGCATTATGTTTTGGTAAAAGTGTCTATATTGGTCAATTTATTAAGGGCATGAAATATAATGAAGTTAAACTTGCGGACAAATATGACAAACTTACTATAGAGCAATATGGTGAAGATTGTTTTATTGAAAAAGATCCTACGCCTAATGATTTGCTACTAGCTGTAGAAGGATTAAATAAAATTACAGAGGTACTTGGTGATGGGAAATATGAACTAGTAATATTAGATGAAATTACAATTGCTTTGTATTATAAACTACTAAAAGTTGAAGATATAATAGAAGTTATAAAAAACCGTAGCGAGGGTGTAGAGGTTGTTATTACTGGACGTTACGCTCCAGACAAGTTGATTGAGTTTGCAGATCTAGTTACTGAGATGAATGAAGTGAAACATTACTATAGTGAAGGTGTTTTATCGCGAGATGGCATAGATAAATAGAGAAAAGTTCAAGCATAAATTTGACGCAAAATGTCAGAGATGTGTTTGAACTTTTTTTATATGAAGACTTACTTATATATAATTATCAAGATTATTTATCTTCTATATCTACTGATGTATATTTTAACACAGTTGTTCATTTCATACTTTTTCTTATGATTAAGATCATAAAGCTAACTAAGGCAATATTTATTAAGTTAGAACAAGGGAATTCTTTATGCTTCAAAAACCCAAAGTAACTTGACACGATCAATTAATCGCGACTATTTGACAATCACGATTACAGGTGATAGGCTAGCGAAGTAGGTTTTAAATTTTAAATTTCCAGTGAAGTAGATTGTATTAGTAATTCGGATTATAAGTATTGGCATGTCGTAATTTGACGGGTTGATATCAATTTTCTAGTTTATAAATGAAAATACATTTGAAAAATGTTTTAAGAACTGGGGTCTGCGCAGGTCCATTTAGGAGATGCGCTATACTATCAATAGGTGGTATAATGTGAGTCAAATTGGCGAAACTTAGGCACTCTAACTCTTTTTTAAAAAAAGGGGTTAGAGTGTCTTTTTTATTTGCTCAAAAGACGGGATATTATTAAGTTGATGTGAAAGGGGTTGATGTGTCATGCCGAAAAACATGCACAAAATTATGGAAGAAAAACTTTATAGTCGAAACTTTAAGAAGTTTGGGATGGATATAAATCCTGTTGTTTCGCTTGGTGCAGGATTAATAGTAGTATTATTTTCAGCCTTTGCACTTTTCAATTTAGAGGAGGCAAATAAAATATTTGTTAGTATAAAGACTGCTATCGTAAGCAACTTTGATTGGTTGTTTATTTTATCAAGTAATTTCTTTATAGGCGTTTCACTATTTATTGCATTTTCAAGACTCGGAAAGGTAAGAATTGGAGGAGTTGATGCAAAACCAGAATTCAGCAATTTTTCGTGGTATTCCATGTTGATGTCTGCTGGTATGGGAATTGGCCTGATGTTTTGGGCTGTTGGTGAGCCACTTTATCAT
>JBARWW010000096.1:0-4942 GCA_049647005.1 Acidaminobacteraceae bacterium
TCTAAACTCAGCAGCTTTCTCAAACGCAAGTTCAATCGAAGCAATCATCATATTTTTACTTAAATCTTCAATTAAGGCTTTTATTTCTTCTACACCTAACTCTTTTATAATCTCCGATTCTGACTCACTAAAGTTATATAATTCCTTATCCTCAGCAACCTTAGTAGCCTCTATAATACCTCGTACACTCTTTTTTATAGACATAGGTGTAATGCCATTTGCTAGGTTGTAGTCATGCTGAATTCCCCTACGTCTTGTAGTCTCATCCATAGCAAGTTTCATAGACCTAGTTATCCTATCTGCATAAAGTATAACTCGTCCTTCCGAGTTCCTTGCTGCTCTACCAATAGTCTGAACCAATGCTGTCTCACTTCTAAGGAAACCCTCTTTATCAGCATCAAGTATGGCAACTAATGAAACCTCTGGTATATCTAGACCTTCCCTTAGTAAATTGATACCAATTAGAACGTCGAAAACTCCAAGTCTCAGGTCACGTATAATTTCTATACGCTCAAGTGTATCTATATCTGAATGAAGATACTTAACCTTTACTTCCATTTCTTCGAAGTACTTAGCTAAGTCCTCAGACATTTTCTTTGTGAGTGTTGTTACTAAAACTCTTTCTTTCTTCTCTACTCTAATCATAATTTCAGAATATAAGTCATCAATCTGACCAGTAACTGGTCTAACATCTATGACTGGATCAAGTAGGCCTGTTGGCCTAATTATCTGCTCAACTACACCGTTAGTATGCTCTTTCTCGTATGGTCCTGGAGTTGCACTAATAAACAAGGCCTGATTAACTACGCCCTCAAATTCTTCAAAATTAAGTGGTCTGTTATCCATAGCTGAAGGAAGTCTAAAACCATAATCAACAAGATTAGTTTTTCTAGATTTATCGCCACCAAACATGCCTCTAACTTGTGGAAGTGTTACATGAGACTCATCTACTACTACTAAAAAATCATCGGGGAAATAGTCCATTAACGTAAATGGTCTACTACCTGCTGGTCTTCCAGTTAATACTCTTGCATAGTTCTCAATACCCTGGCAAAAGCCCATTTCCTTAAGCATCTCTAAATCATATCTTGTTCTTTGCTCTATTCTTTGAGCTTCAAGTAGTCTGCCTTCATCTTTGTAGTAAGCAACCCTATCATCTAATTCTTTTTCAATCTCTACAACTGCTCTCTCAACTTTTTCTGGACTACTAACAAAGTGAGATGCTGGGAATATTGAAACATGATTCCTTTCCCCAATTATTTCACCTGTCACTACATTAATCTCTGTAATACGCTCAATTTCATCTCCAAATAACTCAATGCGAATCGCCTTATCCATGGACTCTGCTGGTATAATTTCTATAACATCTCCACGCACTCTAAACGTGCCCCTTGCAAATTTTATGTCATTTCTTGAATACTGTATTTGAACAAGTTTACTGAGTATATCATCACGTGAGCGCTCCATACCTGGACGCAGTGAAAGTACAAGATTTTCATAATCCACAGGAGAACCAAGTCCATATATACACGATACTGAAGCTACTATTATTACGTCTCTTCTCTCTGCTAATGCAGCTGTCGCGGAGTGACGTAGTTTATCTATTTCGTCATTTATAGATGAATCTTTTTCTATAAATAAATCTCTAGCAGCTACATATGCCTCTGGCTGATAGTAATCATAGTAACTTACAAAATACTCGACTGAATTATTCGGGAAAAATTCACGAAACTCTGAGCAAAGTTGTGCTGCAAGAGTTTTATTATGTGCTATTACAAGAGTCGGCTTTTGAACTTTTTCTATAACATTTGCAACTGTAAAAGTTTTACCAGAACCCGTAACTCCAAGTAGTGTTTGAAATCTTTTTCCATCTAAAATTCCACTTGTCAATTCTTCTATTGCCTGCGGTTGGTCACCCGTAGGTTTATATTCTGAGATTAGCTCAAATTTATTCATTATCCACCTCTATCCAAACATAAGTTCGCCTTTTATAAATTATATCTTTCTTTATTATTTCAGTCAACAATATACTTATATTATATGCTTTACTTTATATAGTATAGATTCCCTTATTAACATTTATGCAAACAAAAAGGACACTACAAAACAGGCTTATCAAGCCTATAATGCATGCCCCCAATATTTATATTATCACCTAACTTAAATTTATATTTTTATCTCAATATCTTTTTCTTTTAATCTTTTATTAACATATCTAATATATACATTTCTTATAAGTGCAAATGTAGGTACTCCTAGAAGCATTCCTAACAATCCGAAAAGTCCACCACCTATAAGTATTGCTAGTATGATCCAAAATGGAGTTACACCCACAGAATCACCTAGTATCTTAGGTCCTATAATATATCCATCAACCTGTTGAAGTATAATTATATATATACCTGTATATAATGCAATTATAGGGTTGTAGAATAAAACAATTATAGTAACTGGTATTCCACCAAAGAATGGTCCAAAGTATGGGATCATATTAGTTATGCCTATAATTATTGCCATTAAAATCGGATAATTAGTTCCTATAATAGTAAATCCAATATAAGCAATAATAGCAATTATAAATGAATCTAATGTTTTTCCAATTAAAAACTTTGAAAACACATCATTTGCTTCTCTACCAAACTCTACTGCTTTATCAGCACTATCTTTTCTAAGATGTGCGTACGCTGATTTTTTAAGCGATAGTTTAAAACCTTCTTTATCTTTTAAGATATATATGGATATAACTGCTCCAACAAATATTTTAAATACTCCTGTCGTAATGCTAAGTACTCCAAATAGAACGTTTGAAAATACATTAAAGTATTTACTTAGCTTATTAACAATGCTATCTATATTAGTAAAGTCCCATTCTGAAAAGAAATTTAACTGCTCAATTTTTGAAATATCAATATTGTTTTCAATTAAAAACGAATCAATTGCATTGGCATAATCTGGTATGTTTTTAAATATATCATTTATACTTTCAACTATACTAGGGAGTATAAACATAACAATTAAAGTTATAAAACCACCTATAAACATAAAGGTTAACACAATACTTATATTTCTAGGTAATTTAAAAATTTTTTCAATTCTCTTTAATATTGGATTTGCAACAAATGCAATTCCAAATGCCCAAAAGAATGGAACTAAAATATTCATAACAAGGCCTATTACTTCATTTACTGTGCTTAGTCTATCTATAAGTTTATATGAAACCATAGCTATAAGAAGTACTGGCAGCACTGTTATATAAGGTATTTTTTTTACTCTGTTCATATAATCACATTACCCCTTCGCCCCAAATTATTGTAATTTTGTGTTATTTTAGAACCTTTCTTTATTCACAATAAGCAGGCTATTATATTAATAACCTGCTCAAGTATATTTTAAAACTTTATTTCATTTTTTTATTTAATTCTTCAATTGCTCTATCCAACTGAATATCTTCTGTGCTATCCTCACTACCTTCTTCTTTTTCTTCTATTTCTAGTACGATATCAGGAACAATACCTACCTTATGAATATTTGTTCCATTAGGCGTAAAGTACTCAGAAGTTGTTAACTTAAATCCTGAACCATCTGGTAAGCTAAGTACCGACTGAACAAGACCTTTACCAAATGTAGTTGTTCCTATAATAACCCCAGAATTACTATCTTTGATAGCACCTGTTAGTATTTCAGATGCACTTGCACTACCACCATCTACAAGCACTGCAATTGGTAGATCTATTTTTTTTGCATCTGATGTATACTCTTCAACTTTGCCCGCTCTATTTTCAAGAGAAACTATCGTTTGTTCTCCAAGTAACTGATCTGCAATTTCATTAACTGCATATAATGAACCACCTGGATTTCCTCTTAGGTCTATAACTAAAGCTTTTACATCTTTTGCAAGAAGTGTCTTAAGTTTATTATCAAACTCACTTTCACTATTATCTGAGAATGATGTTATTCTTAGATATCCAATATCATTTTCAAGAACTTCAGATTTTACTGCTTTTACTCTAATTATTTCACGAGTTACTGTAACTACAAATGGCTTTGCTACTCCTCTTAAAACAGTTATATCAACATCCGTTCCAGGTTGGCCCTTCATAGTATCAATTGCCTCTTCGAAGTTCACTTTTGATACATCAAGATCATTAACTTTTACAATTTTATCTCCACTTTTAAATCCAGCTCTTTCAGCAGGAGTATCTTCGATAGGAGATACAACTTCAATAAATCCATCATCATCAAGGTTTACATAGATACCAATACCAGCATAATTGCCGCTTGTTGCTTCGTTAAAATCTTTGAATTCTTCTTTTGTCATATACACTGAGTAGGGATCATCAAGCGATTCAAACAATCCTTTTAGCATATAATCGGTGTACTTTTCTTCGTCCACATCTTTATAGAAATTCTTTTCTAATGTGTTTTCTAGCGATATGATTTTTGCAAATCTTTGTTCTAAGTCTGAATAGTGCTTATAGTCTTTTGCAGTTATAACAACTCTATCTTCAGTTTTTAGTTGCATAGTAAGGGCAAATGACGCTGTTATAAGAGCAGTTAACATAATAGATACTATGATCATTATAACTGCATTGCGTTTTTTCATCATAAGGCGTCTCTCCTAGTATTATTATTGTTGTTGTTTTTAATAAGGCGGTGCCCACTTTATTGGATCTACATATTTTCCGTTTTCTCTTACTTCAAAATGTAGATGATTTCCTGTTGAAACACCTGTTGAACCAACTTCTGTAACAGTCTGTCCTCTTTTAACTTTCTGCCCCACCTTAACTAAAATATTTGAATTATGTGCATATAGCGTAACATATCCGCCACCATGGTCAATCATCACAGCTTTTCCATATCCACCAAACCAGTCAGCATATATAATTGTACCACTTTGGGCAGCAAGTACTTTCGTGCCATATGCAGCTGGTATATCTACACC
>JBARWW010000097.1:0-6027 GCA_049647005.1 Acidaminobacteraceae bacterium
CCTCCAGTTCATATGTATTACCGCTACCTCTTGTTCTTTCAACTCTTTTGAAAATGACTCAAGTCCCATATTTATAACTTGTAAATTCGAATTAAACAACTTATTGATTTTACTCATCATAACCTCCTATCAGATTATAGTCTTTTTAATATTTCAAGACTTAGTCTACAAGCCTGTGCATTTGAAGGCATTACTATAACACCAATATCTTCAAGTACTGCCTTTGAAGCTTCTAAACTTTGCGGATCCTTCTCAGTTCCACAAATCGAACATACAACTGTAAGTTTTTTCCCTTTATCCTCTAATTTCTTAATTGCTTCTTTAATAGGTTCAACCATCTCCCCAGCAGGGTCTTTGTGTGAACCATATCCTAAAACTACATCAAATAGTAAAAGAGCAACCTCTTCGTCAACACAATCTACTAATCTCTCTGTTCTAGTACTTGGTTCAATCATTGGGTGAGGTCTACCAACAGTAAACATATCATCACCAAGGTCGATACACGCATTTCCACTTAGTTCATCTATATTTACTAGCTCATACTCTGGCTCAAGTGGAATATTTGAATAAATACCACCAATTTCTGCACCAATCATTTTCATAGCTTCATCAGCAAGTGTTCCACCTGTAAATAATCCTCTAAAGTATTTCTGCGATTTATCCTTATTTGATACTTCATTTTGAACGATTTTATCAATTTCATTGGCAGGCAAATTAAATGTATCAAAAGTTACAACTGCTTCACCCTTAGATAGAGCAACTGCTTTGTATGCAGTATCTTCAAGAGTTGTACAAGCATATGCTCCAGCATTTGTGATATCGCTACTGTCTCCGCCTATAAAATCAACTACAAAAGGCTTTTTAGTTTTCTTTGCAAGTTCAAGTACTTTAATTGCAACTTCTTTTGCAGGTGGTTTTGATATAAGAACTATTACATCAGTATTTTCATCTTCAATTAAAGCTTCAATACCCGAAATCATCATAAGTCCGCCAATCTCACTTTTAAGATCACGTCCACCAGTTCCTATAACCTGTGATACTCCACCACCAAGCTTATCTATAATAACTGTAACTTCTTGAGTTCCTGTACCAGATGCTCCAACTATACCTATGTTTCCTTTACTAACTACGTTTGCAAACGCAAGAGGAATATTATTTATAATTGCAGTTCCACAGTCAGGCCCCATCATCAGAAGTCCCTTTTCAACTGCTAATTCTTTTAGTGCTTTTTCATCTTCTATTGAAACGTTATCACTAAACAACATTACATGTAGATCATTATCAAGACACTTTTTAACTTCTCTAAAAGCATACTTACCTGCAACAGATATAACCGCCATATTTGAATCTGGCTGATACGATATTGCTGTGTCTAGAGAAACTGGTTGGTAATCTGAACCTGCATCTGTTTTCTTTTGTGTCAATAATTCCTCTACCATATCTATAACCGATCCCATAACTTTTTCGTCTTCAAGTCTTGCTGCTATGAAAAAGTCATTGGCAGATAATGCTACTATCTCCTCACCTGCTAAGTCTAAGTTCTCAGCCAATTCTTTATTTAGCTCCGTACCCATACCTACTAAAACTTCGTCAACCCCATCCATTTTTTTAATTTCTTTTGAGATTAGCATAAGGGTCACTGAATCATAGTATGCATTCTTTCTAATATCATACTTTACAACCATCAAATTTCCTCCTTATAGTATATTCTTCAAACAATCGACACGCAGTGTAAACACCTGCTAAAAAATCAGTTCCAGAAGTATCACCAAACTCTATTACTTTACTTATAGAAGCATCTAATTCTTCTTTTGTCTCATAAAGTAGTGTTGTAAGTAGTACATCATATGTTCTACTGATATTATTTTGAAAACAATGTCTAATCATTTCTTCACTTATTCTAGTTGTTCTAAGATGAAGTTTCTTAACTAACATTTCACCTAATTCTAAAATGTAGTTGTCACTTACATCATAAAATTCACATAAGTTTCTACTTGCTGAAAAAAGTCCGCATATAAAATCATCTACTGAAGGTGTAAGCCCAGGACCAAAACCAATTATCTTTACAAATGATTCTTCTATTTTTGGAAAACAGCAGTTTTTATAGTCATTTATAAAGCGCTCGAGTCTTTCTAAAATGAAATTCACATAATGATTTTTTTCAATATCTAAATTTTCAACTTTTACACTTTTGATTACATCTTCATCAAAGAAATATACAACTGCACCAATTCCATCGAGATTTCCTGTTTCTATAATTCTTTTATATAAAATATCAACTAATATCTTATGCTTATCTAAGTCGTGTTTCACAAGTTTACTTTTATCTATTTTTTCCCAAGTTACATAATCACCTATATCTACTAAAATTTTATCTTTTAAATAAAACTTCATATCAGTTGTCGATATATGATCTCCAATGTTAATGTTTAAGGCATTAAATGTTTTATGATCACAAACCACACTCATAGGTGCTACATCTTTAGTATCCGTGAGTAAGGTTACTAAAGTATCATCGTGAAGTAGTATATTTATAGATCTATTAAATTTTGAATGTACAACACCAAACGTCTCTGACGTTTTAAGATGATTATATAAATCCATAGAAACTATTTTATTAGCCATAACATCAATCCTTATATATTTTTAGCAAAACTTAAGTAAGATAATATTATATTTCAACTTTTGTTTCGCTTATATATAGTTTAGACATTACAAGGTCTTTTACCTTTAGGGCTAGAACCTAAAAAAATCACTTATTCATTGTTAACTGATACTAAAGTCGGTTTTTATAATATCCAATATTTTAACTGCTATTTGCAAATTAAGTCTTGAATTTGGATCATCAAGATCAATTCCAATTATATCTTTTATTCGTTGCATTCTGTATATTACTGTGTTGTAGTGTGTATACATCTCTTCTGAAACTTTTTTAAGATTGCTACCACAGTCAAAATACATTCTTAGCGTTTCTACTAAATCAGAATCTTTGTCTTTGTCATATTTAACTAAAGGTTGTAAAGTTTCTGTGTAAAATTGATATAATTCTGGTTGAAGTTCTTCATAAGATAGAATTCTATATATACCAAGATCATCATAGTGAACTGGTACTTTTGATGAATTACTCAATATCATGTTCTCAACAGCACGTTTTGCCTCTCTGTAGCTTTTGTGTAAGTGAGTATACTTAGCGTAATTTCTCCCTATTCCAACAGATACATTACTTGCTATACCTTCTATCTCAGCATAATTAATTATCTCTTTTGAAAAATTAACGATTTCTTTCTTTTGAACTACATCCGATTTTGTATTATCTGAGTTAAATAATATAATCATGCGATCACTCTTATTACCAAACTGCACTCGACCTTTATACTGTCTAGATAAACGCTCGGCGATACTAAGTATTTTTCCGCTTAGGTACTGGAAGTAGTTTGTATTGTTAGGTGTCATTTTAACTTGTTTATCAGCTTCTTTTATAGCAACTATAATAACGGAATGTGATTTTTCTTTATCAAAATCAAAGTAAGATGACTTTTCTATAGCCTTTTTTTGTCTACTCTCATCATCGGAAAGTAGATCATCAAAGAACTCTATTCTATGCTTATTTTCATTTTCAAATACAGAAAGTTTTTTCATGAGTTCAAGAGCTATAAATGATGTGGATGATTCTATTACAGAAAGTTCAATTTTACTTAACTTTCTTCCATCTTCCCATATAACTATAAATCCATAGTGTCTCTCTTCTGAATTAACAGGAATCATTATGCGATTCATTTCTACCCCATTAACTAAATCTGTATATTTATTTTGTTTCTTACTACGACTAAGATCAAATTCATATGTTTGATTTAGTATCTGATTAGATATATTTTCAAGATCATCACGCTTTACATCTTTACACTCTATAACATGTGATTTAAAAACATCTTCAATGATTGCAACTGGAACTTTCAAAATATTATTTATAGTTATGGCTATGTCTGAGAGCCCTCCGCCTTTTAACATTGCCTTTGTAAGTCTATTGTTAAACTCATTTATCTGCTTTAATGTTTTTGTCTGCTTGCTAACTAATTCAGAAAGTAAAGGCGTTATTATATCACCAAAAGAAACATCATATGGTATCTCTATAATTGGAAAGTTTAATTCATTTGATACACTAATTACTGATTGTGGTAACTTATCTATATATCTATTCATCTTTATTCCAAGACCTGATACACCACTCTCAACTAATTTTGGAATAAGTTCATTTAGTATCTCTACATTATCCTTTATTGAATAACCTACTGTAAGTAGTAATTCTCCTGGCTTAACCCAGTTAACTATATCAGGAACTTCCATTACATTTACTTTACTAACTACTTTTTCAAGTCCACCACGTCCAGACAGTAGCTTAGCATTTTCTAGTACTTTCAGTTCCAATATTTCCTTGACTTTCATTCCTATTATTTGACCCATTTCTTCCTCCATCATTTTGTTGTCTTACAAATTTTTCAAATACGATTATTGTCAAACAACAAATAAATATTATGTATAAATAATTCCAAACTCTACTGACCTTGAAAATAGAGAGTTTTGTTTTTATGTAATTATTTCTTCTTATTGTCAGTTACTAACTAACTCTAATTATACATAAGATTCGAAAAATTCCAAATGTTTAATTTTACAAATTATATTAAATTCTTTTAAGACTTTTTTCATTTTATTAAATTACTCTAGCAATTATTCCTTTTTCTTTTTAAATTTTCTTTAGTTTAGAGCAATATACGAAATTTTCACTACCTTAATATTTTTACCCCCTATTAACTTGTATACACATTTCCTACAAAAAATTAATTAATAAATTTTAATACATATGATATATTTGAATTTTTCTCTTTACTGCAAGTTCTTCCCTATAATTACACATAAAAAAGAGGCTATCATTTGATAGCCCCTTTCTAAGTTAAATAAGAGAGTTATTATGTTATTCTGGTAAAATCATATTTAATATAATACCTACTATTGCTGCAAGTGCCATACCTTCAATGTTTATATTAAGTGCACCAAGAGCTAATGGGAAGTTAGCTCCACCAAGTCCAAGTACCATGATAACTGCAGAAATAATTAAGTTTCTTGATTTAGTTAAGTCTACTTGATGCTCAACTAATGTACGAACACCGATTGAAGCAATCATACCAAATAATATAATTGAAAGTCCACCGATAACAGCTGTTGGAATCGTACTAATTACCGCACCAAGCTTTGGAATAAGTCCAAGAATAATTGCAAATACCGCTGCAATTCTCATGATTTTTGGATCCCATGCTCTTGTTAATGCAAGTACTCCAGTATTCTCAGAATAAGTAGTATTTGCTGGTCCACCTACCATAGCAGATAGTGCTGTTGCAATACCATCACCAAGTAAAGTTCTATGTAAACCTGGATCTTCCATGAAGTCTTCTTCAACTGTTGCACCAATTGCAAGTACGTCACCAATATGCTCAACCATAGTTGCTAGAGCAAGAGGAGCTACTGTAAATATAGCATCAAGATTGAATTTAGCCATGCTAAATGCTGGTATTCCAAAATAACCTGCATTTGCGATAGGAGAGAAATCTACTCTACCAAGCACAACTGCAAATATATATGCTGTAATTAATCCTATTATTACTGGTATTACTTTTAAGAAACCTTTAGCATATACACTTACAGATGTAACTACAACAAATGCAACACCAGCTAAAAGCCAGTCACCAGAGGCCATGTCTATTGCTACAGGTGCAAGTTTAAGTCCAATTACGATGATAATTGGTCCGGTAACAATTGGTGGGAAGAAGCGAACAACTTTATCCGCACCAAATACTGCTATAAGTCCTGCTAAAATCAGATATATAAGTCCTGCTACAACAATACCACCCCTGGCATATTCTAACCCATGTGTTGCAGTAACTGCAAGCATCGGTGCGATAAATGCAAACGATGATCCTAAAAATGCTGGTACTTTACCTTTAGTAATAAGATGGAATAGTAACGTACCTACAC
>JBARWW010000098.1:0-2070 GCA_049647005.1 Acidaminobacteraceae bacterium
CTCCTATAGTTGCCATTCCAGTAGAAAGAGCAGCCGCTATAAATCCTAATCCATTACCATTAGTAGTCGTCGTTGTATCAGTAGCAGCATGAACAATATCTGGAACTAAAATACCAACTGCTAAAAACATGAGTGTAGCAAAAACACCAATACTATATTTCGAAGAATTCTTAAATTTATTGTCCACACTTTCCGCACGGTATATGTATCCACCTACACCAATAGTACAGATTACTACTAAAACATTTATCATTAGTATGAATTTCATAAATAACACTCCCTATTTGTAATTAACTAAAAAATTATTAATTATCATTTTTATGTTTGTACTGTGAAATTAAATCGGTGTAATAGTCATCTATATTTTTCATTAACCTTCCAATCCCACGCAAATCTTCATTGGGTATTGTATACTTCATTTTTATAACATTGTTAAATAATATATCGTCTTTAACTTTTGAAATTGGAATACCCAATTTTATAGCTTCACTTGCTCTATCGTATAAATACTTTATAAGCTCTAACATTAAATATTGCTTTGGTAGTGGAACATACCTATCTTCTTTATGGAATGCATTTTGTTGTAAAAATCCTATTTTCAAAACCTTTGCTATTTCTAAAATTAATCTCTGATCATCAGGCAAAACATCTTCACCCACTAGTTGAACAATATCAGCTAGTTTTGACTCTTCATTTAAAATCTTAAGCATCTCTGCTCTTAATTCAATTATCCCCTCACTAACATTTTCTTTATACCAAAAGCTAAGAATTTTTATATAACCACTATAACTATTAAGCCAATTTATTGCGGGATAGTGTCGAGAGTATGCAAGTTTCTTATCAAGGGCTAAGAATGAATTTACAAATCTTTTAGTATTTTCTGTGACTGGTTCAGAAAAATCTCCACCCGCTGGTGAAACTGCACCAATTATTGTTATCGAACCTTCTTTTTCATCTAAACCAATTACATATCCGGCACGCTCGTAAAATTCAGCAAGCCTCGAAGGTAAGTATGCTGGATAACCATCCTCAGCAGGCATCTCTTCTAATCTACCTGATATTTCTCTTAATGCTTCTGCCCACCTTGATGTTGAATCGGCCATGATAGCAACATGATAGCCCATATCTCTGTAGTATTCAGCCATTGTTATACCAGTATATATGCTTGCTTCTCTAGCAGCTACAGGCATATTTGAAGTATTGGCAATCAATATTGTTCGCTCCATAATAGCTTTACCAGTTTTAGGGTCAATAAGTTTTGGAAAATCTTCAAGAACTTCAGTCATTTCATTACCACGTTCACCACAACCAATATAAATAATTAAATCTGCATCACTCCACTTTGCTAATTGGTGTTGCATCATTGTCTTACCTGTTCCAAAACCACCTGGAATTGCAGCCGTTCCACCTTTAGCAATTGGAAAGAATATATCTAAAACTCTTTGTCCTGTTACAAGCGGTTTAGACAATAACATTCTTTCTTTAACAGGTCTAGCCTGTCTTACAGGCCATTCTTGATATAGTTTTAGCCATATTTCTTTTCCATCTAAATTTCGTATACAAATTACATCTTCTTCTATAGTATATTCTCCATCACTTTTAATATTTATTATTGTTCCCTCAAGTTCAGGCGGAGTCATTATCCAATGAGTTATTAGTGATGTTTCCTCAACTTTAGCATAAGGCTTGCCACTACTTAAAAATTCACCCTCATTTACAATAAACTCTACTTGCCACTTTTTTTCTTCATCTAAGGAAATCAGCCCTATACCTTCAGCTATAAAGCCTTGAGATATTTCGTTAATTCTTAATAGTGGTCGCTCAATTCCATCAAAAATATTACCAATAAGTCCTGGTCCAAGTTTAAGAGATAGTGGCTTATTTGTTGGTATAACAGAATCACCAGCCATTAAACCTTCGGTTTCTTCATATACTTGTATCGTTCCTATTTCTCCTTTTATAGAAACAACTTCGCCAATTAGTTTTTTTGATCCAACCATTACCATTTCACGCATTTGAAAATCGGCCATATTATCTGCCTCTACTACTGGTCCATTTACCATTATTATT
>JBARWW010000099.1:0-5302 GCA_049647005.1 Acidaminobacteraceae bacterium
CCCGCAATTTCAAAAATCAGATTAGCAAATATACAATATGAAAACGGCAATAAGCGAATTAATGATGAATTGTTTATTCCAGATGGAAATAATACTGCAATTACTTTAGAAAATGGTGGCGGAAAAACGGTTTTTATTCAGTTGCTTATACAGGCGATATTGCCAAAGCATACTCATGCAGGCAGAAAAATTATCGAAACTCTTGAATTATCGAATAGTCCTGCGCATGTTGCAGTTGAGTGGATATTAAATGATAACCCAAGAAAGTATTTATTGACAGCAGTTTCGCTATATCTAAAAAACAATCAACTTAGTGCACATATATTTTTGTCGGAGTATGATTATAATGAGACGAATACAATTGAAAAAATACCTTTTAGTGTTGAGTCAAATGCTAACAATTTAAGGGCGGCCTCACATGGTGAAATTAATGAGTATTATTTGAGACGCAAGAATGAAAATGTATATAGCAAAACATTTGATACTTTAAAAGAATATCACAGTTATCTTGAGAAAAATTACAATATATCAAATAAAGAGTGGTATAGTATTTCAAAAATAAATTCATCTGAAGGTGGTATCGAAGCCTTTTTTGAAAATTGTAGTACGACTGATTCTCTTGTAAATAATCTTCTTATTCCAACGGTTGAAGACGCACTAGAAGGTGAAAATGCCGAGATGTTCACTGAGACTTTTGAAAATCACAGAAAGCATTTGCAAGAATATAAAATTTTAAAAAGTACAATTGAAGAAAATAAAAAGATACGTGATTATCTGGATAAATACGTTGATGTGTATAAAGAATATTACTTAGCGGATAAAGAGTATAAAGATGAAAAGTTAAAATTCAATGCATACTATATTTTTATTGAGAAAGAAAAAGAAAAAACTACTAAAATTTTAAGTGAATTAGAGACGAGTTTAAAATCTACAAGTAAGGATATAGAGCTTAATAACAGACTTTTAAGTTCACTTGAAATTGCAGAAAAGAATGTAGAATACAAAAAATTAGAAAAAGATAAAGATGAATTATATAGTAAATTTAAGTTTCAGGAAGCTGATGTAGAACTTAATAAAACTAAACTTAGCGAACTAAAATTAATCGGAAAATTACAAGAAAAAAGAATTTTAGAAGAAGAAATTGAAGGATATAAAAGGCAGATTCGAAATATAGATATGGATGAGCAATTAGAAGATTTGGTTAAAGAAAAGAAGGCCATAATGAGTCAATTATCATATGTTTATAAAAAACTAGTCACTGAAATTAATGAGTTAATAAATAATTTAAATAAGAAAACGGAAAGTTTAGAATTCGAAAAAAACACTTTGGCAAAATTGATTGTCGACAAAAATCTAGATATTGATATAAAGAAAGAGGAAAAGCATCAGTTGATTGGAGAAAACAATACAATGATTTCTCAAATTGATAATGATTTTAATAAGTTGTCAGGGATGGAAAGTAGAGATGACATTAAAAAATTCAAAAAAAGCTTACTTGAAGATATTACTGAATCGACAAGTCAAAAAAACAATAAAGTGACATTAGTAAACAGATTATCTCATGATAATGAGTCTTTTATGGTTCAAAGGAAAGAACTTTCGAGTAATATACTAAATAATCAAAAAAAATTGAATACAAGAAAAAGTAAAATAAGTGAAATAAAAATTATTAGCGAAAGATTGAAAACCCAATACTTTGACTTGTTTGAAAATGAACTTATGGATGGTGTTTTATATAATTCGCGAAATACAATTTCAAAAGATATCGCAAATAGACTGCAAATTATGCATAATTCAAAAGAGCAAGCCTTGATTTATGAATCTGAGTATCAATATAAAAATAAGCTGTTTAAAGATCAAGATGTTTATTTTGTTGAATCAAAAATTATAAATTTGCTTTCGAATTTGAAACAAAAGTTTAAATATATTGAAGTCGGAACAGAGTACATAAAAAATATTCAAGATGAAAATACATTTGATGTATTGGCAGAAAATTATAAGTTTTGGCCATCTACCTTAGTGTGTTTTGAAGATGATAAGAAAAGTGTTAAGGAGTATTTAATAAAATATAGTGAATCTTTTTCATATCCTGTTTTTTTAATTAGTGATAAGGATATTAAAGAGCTAATTAGTAAAACTCTAAAAGCTACAAATATTTTAACTGTAGCTCCAACTGTTTGGTCTGATAATCTAAGTGAAAGTATATATCGCAGTTGGAAAGATAAAAATTCTAGTTTACTAATAGAAGCTAAGGGACAAAGAGTTCGCGAGGAAAATAAAATAAGACAATATGAAAATTTAGAGAGTCAAATTAACGATTTTTTTGTTAATTATCCTAAAGAATTATTTGATTCCTTATCGAGTGAGATATACGAATTAGAAAATCTTAAAAATGATAATGATAAGATGATATTAGAATTAGAATTAGAATATAAAATAGAAACTAATGTTTCTATGGTGAAAAATTATGAAGAAGAGATAAGATATGCGACCGAACTGATTTCACATTTAAATAGACAAGTTGATTACGCTACAAATATTATTAAATATCAAAGTGCACTTAGTAAAAATCAAACTAGGATATATAATATTGACGAACAAATTGAAGTAAATAATTATGAAAAAACAGAGCTCAATTCTCGCTTAAATGTGATATTAGATAATCTAAAAGATTTTGATGGTATGATGCATGACTACGACAAAAAACTTGCAATATTAAAAGAAGAAACTTATTATAGACAAACGATTCAATTATAGGCAGTAGAAAGTCAAGATGATAAGGATAGCATTATAAGTAGACTAGATACACTTGAGCGAATAATTAATGAAAAGTCAGCGAGTCGTGAATTAATTGATGAACAGCTTAGAAAAACTGATGAATTATATAGAAAGACTAAGGATAAAATATCAAAATTACTCAATAAACTAAACTACACAGATGATGATGTAGCCAAAATAGAAAAAATTGTAATGATTACATCAGAAGAATTACAAGAATTAAAAGTTGATGAAAGTGAGAGTTTACTTAAAAAAATCAGAGATGAATTTTCACTAGCTAAAGAAAAATGTGATAAGAAAGAAGGAGAATTAAAGACATTAATAGAGAAACACCTAGAAAGTTATCTTATACTTGATGAGATTACGAAGTCTATCCTAGTTGTAAAAGAAAAGTTGATGAATGAAAAATCTAAACTTTTGAAAGAATTATCACATATAGATGAAAGCAAAAAATGTAATATTGACATCGAAGAAGAGATATCTTCTGTAATTAGACTGCTTGAAATAAATAATGGAAAGTATGATTTTTTAAGTGATTCGTTTGAATATAAGGGTGTTGAAGAAGCTTTTGAAATCGACTATAGATATAATCCTCTTGAAACAATAGATAAAAAACTTGAAATGCTTGAAAATTCATATATATTAATTGAAGAAATTCTTGGTAAAAAAGAAGCGGAAAAACAAGAATTTATTCAATTTAGTAGTGATAATATTACTGAAATTCGCCAGAAAAAAAGCATTATAAACATTCTTTCGAATAGAGAAAGTTATGCAGAAATACTAGAATGGCAAAAAAACTTGAAAATTAAAATAGATCAAGTTATTAAGTATGCTGAACTGGATCTACGAGAGCATGACATTGAAATTGCTAAGTTAATAGATAGATTATATTTATATGTAGAAAAAGTAACTGATGAATTAAAGTTAATTGAATCAAAGACAAGAGTTAAGCTTAAAGATAATTCTAAAAAAATATTTAGTATTATTATACCTGCTTTTACAGAGTCATCAGCAAAAGAAATTATTAGAAATCATTTGATGTGGATGTCAAAGCAGCTAGAAAAGAATGATTATTATGATGATGAAGGTATAGAAAATATTCATCAGATAAAAAAGGATATAAAAAATTGGCTATCAACAACAAATCTTCTTTCAAAAATATTTATAGGTCAAAAAATCAAAGTTAAATGCCGAAAAGTTACAAACGACTATATGATAAGTAGTAGCCCTGTTGAATGGACTTATTCAAATAAATGGTCTGGAGGCGAAAAGTGGAGTAAAAATATGACGCTTTATCTAGGAATTCAAAACTATTTAGTAGAGAAAAGGCATGTTGAGCATGTAAAAAATAAGGTCAATAGAACTGTACTTTTAGATAATCCATTTGGCGCAGCATCAAGTAGTCATGTACTCGAACCAGTTTTCATTATTTCAGAGCAGTTAGGATACCAATTAATTGCAGTAACTGCTCACACTGAAGGTAAGTTCTTAAGTGATTATTTTCCGATTGTATATAGCTGTAAACTTAGATCATCAAGTAACAATAAAACTCAAATTATGTCAAAAGAAAAAGAAATAAATTATGCGTTTTTAAAAGATCATAGTCCTGCGAGTATTATTAGACTGGATGAAGAAGAGCGTAGGCAACTTGATTTGTTTGCTTTGATTTAGGTATTAAAAGAGAAAAAAGGTGGTTTCTATTTATTAGAGGAAGTACCTAAAAATATTATAAGTGGTTTTTAGTGAAGTGGACAATTTTTCAATTAATGTCATCTCTCCAACTACTAATGTATTCAAACCAGTATGTTCACCTTGGCATACTGGTTTTGTAATATATTTATTACACATAAATTGTATATCGTTACTTTACCCACTAAATGGGTAGACATTCAGATAGAGTGTAGTACTCACTAAAAAAGGGGATTGTTATATGGATATTTTAAAGAAGAAGATTGATGGAATACTATTAAATTATGATTATCAAGAAGAAGGTTTGCTTCAACTCTTACTCGAGGTACAAAAGTTAGATTCAAGTAAATACATATCTAAAGAAATTGGGATGTATATTGCTGATAAAGTTAAAATGCCTTACTCGCAGTTTCATGAAGTATTTACCTTCTTTTTTGCAATAAATCAAAGTGAAAAAGGAAAATATCATATTGAAATGTGTGATAGTACAGTTTGCAGAGTTAATAAAAAAGGACCAATTCAAGAATATCTAGAAAAAGAACTAAATATATCTATAGGAGAAACAACAGATGACAATATGTTCACTTTAGATCATGCACCATGTTTTGGAGCATGTGACACATCACCATCAGTTAGAATTAATAAAAAGGTTTATGGAAAATTAACAGTAGAAAAGATGGAAAAAATACTTAATAATTTGAGAGGAGTATAAAATGGTTAAAAATTTAATTACTGAATACTTCGGAAAATACAATTATGATGAAATAGATAAGTATGTTGAGCTTGGAGGATTTTCAGGTCTAAAAAAAGTTATATTAAATGGACGTGATTATCC
>JBARWW010000100.1:0-5521 GCA_049647005.1 Acidaminobacteraceae bacterium
TTTCCAGCCCTTGCAGTACGCCCAATTCTATGAATATATGTTTCTGGAACGTCTGGAATATTCATATTTATAACGTGCGAAATACCTTTTATATCAATACCTCTAGCCGCTACATCTGTTGCAACTAAAACCTTAACTTCTTTACTTTTAAATAATTTTAGAGCATTTATTCTCTCGGATTGATTTATATCTCCATGTATAGCTTTAGATCTGATGTTTTGTTTGTTTATCATTTTACACACTTGATCTGCTTTCTTTTTAGTTCGTGTAAATATAAGTACAGAATCAAAAGATATGGCTTCCATAATTTCAAGTAGAAGTTCTATCTTATCAGGGCCATCAACAAAGTATACATTTTGATCTATGTCCGCACTCTTAACCTCAGCATCGCTTCTACCACTTTTATCATCTATCTTTACTGGATTTACTAAAATAGAATCAGTTAATTTTAAAACGCTATTTGGCATGGTCGCTGAAAACATTATATTTTTTCGATCTAAAGGAAGTCTATCTATAATCATGTGTACGTCTTCTCTACTTCTAGAATCAAGCATTTGATCTACTTCATCAAGTACAAAAGTTTCAACTTTACTTAAATTTACTTGCCCTTTACTCATAAGATCTAGAAGTCTACCTGGTGTTGCAACTAATACATTAGGAAATCTCTTTAGTACTTTTATATGACGTTTTGGTGTTATGCCACCATATACAACTCCAATTTTTACATCTAAGTATTTACCATATGATTCAAAACTTTCACCAATTTGAATTGCGAGTTCTCTAGTAGGAGCTAATATCAGGGCTAATATATCATTACACTCACCTTCAGCTAATATCTTTTTAGAAATAAATTCAAGTATAGGTAGCGCAAACGCAGCCGTTTTACCACTTCCAGTATGTGCACATCCTAATATATCTCTACCACTAAGTATTGCTGGTATAGCTTCACTTTGCACCTGAGTAAGCTCGCTGTAACCTTTATCATTTATTGCATTAATAATTAACTCGCTTAATTCTAAATCTTGAAACGTCATTTATATTCTCCTTTAAGTTTAAATTGTAATATTTATTATTTTATGTTTTATACTTTTTTTGAATCTACTGCCTTATTTAATAATAGGATAAATTCTTCTAAATCTACTTTATGAATTTTTGCAGCTTTCTCAACTGTTATAAATTTAGTTATAATACGACGCACTGAGCACTTACCAACTGGTTTAATACCAAAAGCTTCCATAACACTCGCTATGTCACCATACTTTTCTAGTATATCAAAAACTTTAGTGTCTCTTGTGATTTTCATTAGTTTTCACTCCTTATATAAAAACATATAGCTTCATCGCTATTTTTTAGCCAAGATTTGTTGTATTTATAATAATGTATATAATAATTAATTTCCTTAATATTATTTATACCCTAAGTACAAAAAATACTTCATTTAATTCATCATTTACTACTTACATAACTATTAATTATTGTGCATAAAAAAACTAGCCATTTACAAGGTAGCTTCATATTCTAATAATGTTCTATCCTTGAGTAAAGTCGTTTAGCCATCGCCCATTTTTAAATCTAATATACGCCAGTACAAGTTTTAGAAGTTCTTCTACAGCTATAAAAATATATACATATTCAATTGGCCACCCAAGTATGATAGCAGTTATATAAGTTCCTGGAACACCTATAATCCACATGGTAAATAGCTCGATTTTTAGTGCACCACTAGCATCACCACCACCACGTAATATACCAATAACAAATAGTATTCCAAGACCACGTGCCGGCATTGAAATAGCAGATATATATAGTAATATTTTTGTAGATTCCATAACAGATGAGTCTACAGTAAAGAAAGAAAGAATAAATGAAGTTCCAACAGCTACAAATATTCCAATTAGAATAGTTAAGATTGTAACTATTTTTATAAAGTAATACGACTGCTCTTTTGCAAGCCTATGATTACCTTCACCAATTTGATTGCCAATCATAACACACGAGGCAATGGATACTGCTATAACAACGGTTATAAATAAGTTTTGAACTGTTGTCATAATTTGAATTGAAGCAAGTGCTCCAGTTCCTATACGTACATAAATCATAGTATATACTATCATACCAAGCCCCCAGCAAATATCATTTAGAACTACTTGTGACATTGGACCTATAATTTGATTAAATATTGATTGATTCCACTTTAAAAAGTCGCCAAAACGAACTGCTATATCCTTATTAGATATGTATATACCACTTACAACTACTAGCATTTCTATAGCTCTAGCTGAAGCTGTAGCAATCGCGGCCCCCTCCACTCCAAGAGCTGGCATACCGAAGTTTCCATATATAAGACCATAGTTTAAAAATATATTTACAACAAGCGCTACAACGCTTGCAATCATAGGAAGTACAGTACGTCCTATACTCCTACTAGTACTCCCATATCCATTTGCTACAGAATATGTAACATAGCCAAATATAACTATCCTTAGATAAGATGCGCCAATAGTTATAACCTCTATGTCATTTGTAAATAAAGATATTATCTGTTTTGGCATAAGTGCGCCAAATATAACAAATATAGCAGTTATAAGCATTCCTATTTGAAGTTGTATAGTTGTGAACGCCTTGATCTTGCTTGAATCTTTCTTACCCCAATACTGCGAAATAAATATACCAACACCAGAGTAAAGAGCCATAATTATAAGGTGAAATAGCATATAATACTGATTAGCAACACCAAGTGCCGCAATCGATGACTCACCTAACTTTCCAACCATCATGGTATCTATTAAATTTACTGATGCTGTGATAAGCGATTGAATGGTAATTGGAACTGCTATATATAAGAGCTTTTTAGTAAAAGCCTTTTTATCAATGTGTTTTTGAAGTTTTAATTGTTCATCATTCATGTGTTACCCTCCGAATTGTATATTGTAATAATTTCTCGCTTGGCTATATGTTTTTTTGAACAAAATTTTGTGTTTATATTTAAATTTTGGTGAATATTAGCTACGCTAATTGGTCACCAATTTCAATATAAACCCTTCATTTTGTACTCAAAATAACATAATGCCAGTGCTCCAACTTATTACAATATACCTGCTAAATAAAGATCAAGACATAAAAACACTAAACCGTAAAATCTGAAAAACGTAAAAGATGTCTATCTTCGATAGTTAAGATTCAAACCTAAAAAACGTAAAAGATGTCTATCTTCGATAGTTGAGATTTTAAACCCTAAATCTATAAAGCGAGAATCTCTAGTATATTATACTTTTATGCATAAAAAAATGTTCACGACAAAATTCCTTCTACGACCTAATGGAATATGCCTGAACACCTTGATTTATCCTACCCGGTGGCAAGATAAGGTACTTTCTATTTTTATATAAAATTAACACACATAAGTGCTAGTGTCAATATCAGCAATTGATAAAAAGATATTTATATTAATCTTATGTGTATAAACATAAATTAAAATCCAAGTTAATCCATTATACAAATCAATTTTAAATTATTTTAGTTTTTTCTCTAAAAAATTAAGTACTGACTCGTAAGTATTTATAACACTGGATTTATTCATATCTTTATCAAATTCGTGACCTTCACCATTTAGCCTAATTAACTCATTAAAGACTCCAGATTCATTTAATCGAATAGCCATCTTTAGAGATTCTTCAAATGGAACGTCATTATCTTTATCACCATGAATCAATAGTGTCTTTGGAAAATTTTCATCTAAATTATAAAAAGGGGAAAGCTTCTTTAGTCTAGCCTTTTGCATTAGTGTATTATATCCACTAATTTCGCTAATCCAGTTGCCACTTTGTCTGCAATATAGATAATATAGAAACCTTTCATCGCTTGAATTACTTACAACTTCATTTGAGATAAAACTTTCAGCTTGCTCTTTTGTAATTAGTATATCCTTTAGATAAAAGCTACTTGCCTTAATTGCCCAATCAGCAATTATATCCCCATATCCATAAAATGAAACTATCACCTTAGGTTTCTTCTCTATTAACCCACTCATAAGAGCCAGATATCCACCAGCTGAAGAACCTATAACAGCTATGTTATCCACATCTACGCTACAATATTTAAAAAGATTATTTTGAACCCATGTAATGGCGTCATAAGCGTCATAAATGATATCCCTTAGCTTTGTAAGAGGTGCTAACCTATAATCAATAGAGACAAAGGTGTAACCTGCATCATTATATAAACTTATTTTATCCGTTGATACATCTTTTCTTGAGCCAAGTATAAGTCCACCACCGTGAATATAAACTATTATTTTAGACCTTTTTCCATATGAAAATAATACATTAGTCTCATATACATCTAACTTTAGTGAGTGGTTATCTACTTTTTTATACTCATACGTTTTACAATTCATATATAAGCTCACCCCTATTTATTATCTGATTTACATATTTTTGTTTAGCACATTATCTTATTTTCAATTATTCATCTTATATCTTTTGCTAAGATCTCTAGTCCTTCTACATCAATTTTATAACATTTCTCAAACTTCGTAATTAGACCGGCTTCTTTAAATTCTCTTAGTGTATGTAGTAAATGTCTATAGCTAACACCAAGAAACTCTGATGTTTCTGTGTGTTTTTCTTTATAAATGCCATCACACTCAGCCATAAGAATATAAGCCGCCAATACATTTCTAAATTCATAGTTTTGAACCTTTGTGCTAAACCATGTTCTCTTAAGCATCTTCGTGCCAATATATTGACTAAGCATTAAAAGAAACTCAGCATCTTTTAAAAGCTCTTCTCTGTACTCTGATATAGAGATAGATAAACATATACATTCATTTAGAGCTACAACATCTTTAGCTTGTTTTTCTATGCCAATGAGTGTAAGTTCACCTATAAATTCCTCTTCTTCTACAAAGTGAACTATAGACCTTTTTCCGTTCTCATGTATTAGAGTTATCTTAGCTGTTCCACTAATAAGAAAGTGTAGAGTTGTTAAACTATGGTTTGAATTTATAATACTTTCTTCTGCTTTAAATACTTCAAGATGCATCATTGGTAAAAACTTTTCAAACTTATCTCTATAATTATCAATTATTTTCTCATAAACATTATCTACTTCACTTAAATTATATTTTTTCATATAAACCTCCAAAATGTGATATATATCATATAATTATAAGCTTAATCAGAGTATATTACAAGTAAGACAAACGTTTACTTAAAACTCATAACACCTCAGCATATAAATAAAAAGGATGTGTCATATGAAAGACCTAAAATTACTATTATACTCATATATATTTTATAGCATCTCTGCATTTGGAATTAGTTTATCAATTAAAGCAAATGTTGGAGTAAGCAGTTTTAACTCTATGAATCTTGCATTTTCACAAGTTTCAGAGTAAACGTACAATAATATCATGGATTTAAAACTCACATTTTTCATGAGATAATACTCCTATAAAACTGTTTTAGTGTTAACAAACTCATTTTGTCAACATTAGAACAATGAGGAGATGATTATTTGA